>CAMATV010000368.1 GCA_945861235.1 Opitutus sp. GAS368 | reverse complement strand
GGCTCGGCGAGGTGAAGGCCATGGGCTTCTCCGGCGTGAATAATTTCCCCACGCACACCATCGTCGACGGACAGTTTCGTCATATCCTCGAGGAAACCGGCATGAGTGTGAAAAAGGAATTCGAGATGGTCGCGCTCGCGCGCCGTATGGACCTGTTCTCGATCGTCTATGTCAGCTCGCCCGAGGAAGCCATCGAGATGGCCAAGGCCGGCGCCGATGCCATCATCACCCACGTCGGCACCACCGTCGGCGGGAGCATTGGCGTGACGAATGCCGTCGTCAGCTGGGAGCACACGATCAAACGCACGCAAGAGATCATGGATGCTGCCTCGACCGTCCGGAAAGACCTCTTCTTCCTCTGTCACGGCGGCCCCATCAACACTCCCGACGATGCCACCCGCGTCATCACCGCCACCGGCTGCGAGGGCTTCGTCGGCGCCAGCAGTCTTGAGCGGATGGCGGTTGAAAGTTCGCTCGCGGAACTCACCCGGCGCTTCAAAAAGATCACCCTTGACCGGCCGTCTTCCTCCGCCGCGTCCCCTTCGGCGACGACTTCCTGAACATGATTCCCAAATTCCCCACGCTTCATCTGTGCTTGTGGTCGTTATTTGTCACGGCCGCCGCCACCGCGGCCCAATCACCTGCCGCGAGCGCGGCCCGGCCCAACCTCGTCATCATTAACATCGACGATCTCGGCTACGCCGACATCGGGCCGTTCGGTTCGAAGAAGAACAAGACTCCGCGACTTGACCGGATGGCGGCGGAAGGCCGGGTGTTCACTTCGTTCTATGCCGCTGCGCCGCTGTGTTCGCCGTCGCGCGCCGCCCTGATGACCGGGAGTTATCCGCGCCGCGTCGGTCTCGGCCGCGGCTCCGGCCATGGAGTCCTCTTTCCCGGCGACGATCACGCGCTGAATCCGAACGAGATCACGATCGCGGAAATCCTGCGCGATGCCGGCTACGCCACCGGTTGCTTCGGCAAGTGGCACCTCGGCGATCAAAAGGGTTTTCTACCGACCGATCAGGGCTTCGACGAATTCTACGGCCTGCCGTATTCGAACGACATGTGGCCGGCCTACGCCAATGACAACAAGGCCGCGCGCTGGAAATTTCCGCGCCTGCCCATCTTGCGCGGCAGCACCGTGGTCGGCGAAATCAAGACCATGGAGGATCAGGCGGACATTTGCCGTCAGCTGACCGAGGAGGCGATCACGTTTATCCGCTCGCAGCGCGCGGGCCCTTTCTTTCTTTATCTGCCCCACGTCTTCGTGCATCCGCCACGCGCGGCGCGGCCGGAGTTCATGACCGGCGACGATCTCCTGCAGGCGCAGGTGCGCGAGGTGGACTGGAGTCTCGGCCAAATCCTCGACTGTCTCGCGACGGAAGGTTTGGAAAAAAACACCCTCGTCCTCTTCACGTCTGACAACGGCGGCAAGCTTGCCAGCAGCAACGCCCCGCTTCGGGGCACCAAAGGCACGGCCTTTGAGGGTGGCATGCGCGTGCCGACGATTGCCCGTTGGCCGTCCGCCATTCCACCCGGCACGGTCTGTAGCGAACTTGCCACCCAGATGGACCTTCTCCCGACTTTCTCCTCCCTGGCACGGGCCAGGCTTCCCGCCGACCGCGTGATCGATGGGCGGGACATCGGCCCGCTGTTGCTCGGTCGAACCGGCGCCCAGTCGCCGCACGCGGAATTTTTCTACCACCAGGAAAATAAACTGCGCGCCGTGCGGGTGGGTGATTGGAAGCTCTTTGACAACGGCGAACTCTACCATCTCGGGCACGACATCGGAGAAACAAAGAACGTAGCGGGCGCGAATCCCAGCATCGTTTCCGACCTGCAAGCGCGGTTGGCCCGATTCGAACGCGATCTCGCCACCGCCTCTCGCCCGGTCGGGATCACACCCAATCCCAAGACCATCTTGCCCCGACCCGGTGTCGACGAACCCGAAGCCTTTCGCCCCACTCTCCATATTTCCACCCGCTGAACATGACACCCAAATTTCTCCCGCTTCGCCTCACCTTGTTGCTGGTTCTCCTCACCGCGGCCGCCCTCCGCGCCGCGCCCGCCCCGCTCTTCGATGGCCAGTCGCTCGCCGGCTGGGAGGGTGACCTCAAATGGTGGCGCGTGCAGGACGGCGCGCTCACCGGCGGCTCCACCACGGAAAAAATTCCGCACAACTACTTCCTCGCAACGACGCGCTCGTTCCAGAACTTCGATCTTCGGCTTCAGCTCAAACTCACCGGCGATCTCGCCACCGGCCAGATCAACAGCGGTGTGCAGATCCGCAGTCTGCGCGTGCCCGGCTCCACCGAGATGTCGGGCTATCAAATCGACGCGGGAGAGAAGTGGTGGGGCAAGCTCTACGACGAGTCCCGCCGCCGCAAAGTGATCGCCGAGCCCTTGGACAATCGCGCTGTCACGGCTGCCATCCGCCCCGGCGACTGGCAGGACTACCGCATCCTCGCCGAAGGCCCGCGCATCCGCTCGTGGATCAATGGCGTCCCCGCCCTCGACTATACGGAAGCCGAACCTGGCATCGCGCAGGACGGTCGCATCGCGATCCAGATCCACAGCGGCGGTCTGGCCCTTGTTCAAGTCCGCTCCGCCACAATCGAGGAACTCCCCCCCACCCCCGGCGCCCCCACCTGGGACCAAGTGGGCCACCCTAAGGCGCGCCCACCGGCGCCCGCCGCCAAGAAGAAATCCGCCAAGGCGGCACCCGCCATCAACGCTCAACCGGCCACCCCACCGGTTTCCGCCGCCGCCGGCCCGGGCAAGGACATCAGCTACAACACCGTCACCACCGGTCCGCGCTTACCCGAGGAGCAGCGCCTTTCATTCACCCTGCCTCCCGGCTTCGAAGCCGAACTCGTCGCCGCTGAATCTCCGGGCTTCGGCAAATTTATCGGCCTCGCCTGGGATGCGCGCATGCGCCTCTGGTCGATGACCGCGCTCGAATATCCCGTCGACGGCAACGAACAAAAAGCCTCTTCCGATGCCCTCTTCGCCGCCGGTGGTCGCGACAAAGTCGTTGTCTTCGATTCACCCTATGGCGTCCCTGCGCCCGGTCAGGCTGCCGTCACTACGCCACCGCGGGTTTTTGCCGATGGGCTGGTAATGCCACTTGGCGTGCTGCCTTACCGGGACGGCGCCTTCGTCCAATATGGCCCCGACATCCGCTTCTACCGCGACCCCAACGGCAACGGCCGCGCCGACAAACACGAGGTGATTCTCACCGGCTTCGGCACGCAGGACTCCCACCTCTTTCCCCACCAGTTTCTCCGTCAGCCCGGCGGGCAGGTCTTTGTGGCGCAGGGTCTGTTTAACTATTCGACCGTCCGTCGCCCCGGTGGCGCTCCGTTTGCGGACGGTTCCACGGAGGTTGTTTTCGATCAGTGCAAACTCGCCGCCTTTGCGCTCGACGGCTCCAGCTTTGAGAATCTCACCGCCGGGCCGAACAACATCTGGGGCCTGCTCACGAGCCGCGAGGGCGAGACGTTCCTCCAGGAGGCGAATGATTTCGGCTACTCGGTGGTCCCCTATGCGTTTGGCATCCATATGCGCACCGGTTCGCGCAAGCTGCTCCGTCCCTACCAGCCCCTCATGCCGCCGCCGCTCGGCAGCCAGTTGATGGGCGCCACCGGACTCAGCGGCCTCGCGCTCGCCGAGGATCGCGACGGACTCTTCCGCGCGTTTGGCGCGCCCGCTGGCGACACGGGCGCGAAGGTCTTCTTCCTCGCCAATCCCCTCACGAACAAGATCAACGTCGCGCGCGCCACGCCCGACGGAGGCCGCTACCGTTACGAGCGCCTCCCCGATTTCCTCTCGACCGAAGACAAGTGGTTCCGCCCCGTCGCACTCCATTTCGGCCCCGATGGCGCACTCTACATTGTCGATTGGTATAACAAAATCATTTCGCACAACGAAGTCCCGCGCACGCACCCCGACCGGGACAAATCCCGCGGCCGCATCTGGCGCATCCGCCACCGCGACCAACCTCGCGTCACGCCGCCCGACCTCACGCGCCTCGACGACCGCGCCCTCGTCGCCCAACTTGGCGCCCCCAGCGCCCTCGTCTCCCGCCTCGCCTGGCTCGAACTCACCGACCGCCGCGCCACCGCCGTCACGCCCGATCTCGAAAAGCTCGCCGCCGACCGCACCGCCCCCCCCGACCGCCGCCTCGCCGCGCTCTGG
>CAMATV010000367.1 GCA_945861235.1 Opitutus sp. GAS368 | reverse complement strand
GCCGATCCGCGCCTCGATCTCTATCGCGGCACGACACTCGTCCAGAGCAATGACAACTGGGGCGCGACCACCGGTGGCACCGGCAGTCTGGCCAACGCGTTTTCCGCCGTCGGCGCCTTCGCCCTCACCAGCACGACGAGCCGCGATGCCGCCCTCCTCGTGACGCTCGCGCCCGGTCCTTACACCGCCCAAGTCAGCGGCGTCGGCACCACGTCCGGCGTGGCTCTCATCGAAATCTACGAAGTCCCGTAGCCCGCAAGCTCGCACTGAGCGTAACGGTTCAGCCCCGACCACAGGAGCGACTTTTACCCGTGATGGGGAGAAACACCGATTCCTCGAGTTCGTAGTCCCGCCTATAGGCGGAAGGTTTGACGGATTCCGGCTCAAGGCGGGACTACGGACAAGGAGCTGTTTCCTAAAGGCCCCCACCCCAAGACAAGTTTTGGCCCCGACGGGAAGAAACCGGAGAGCATGTTCCGAGTTGTTCGTCCGGCCTGTCTGCAGCTTGGAAAATCTTCCGACCAATAAAATCTTCCTGCCCTCAAACCGGCGGTTTTATTAATCGAAAAACGGTTGAGCTGTGCGGGGCGGAGGCACCTTCAACGGGTGGAAGACCTCGGCCCCGAGCCCCGGAATTTGTCGTAGGAAAATTTGTTGGTAGGAAAATTTTTCGGAGACTGACCAACCCGCTTGCAGCCACGCTCCCAGCAGTGGCTGTTTCTTGAGAGCCGAGTGCCGGGCCGTCGCTTGCCGACGTGCCGCATCGCCTCGGCACCCACGCCGCCCGCCATGATCACCCGCCCTCGCGCAGCAGCTTAACTTGAAATTTGTCTCACAGTCTTGAGAAAGGCATTGACAGGCCTCACCGCCGCACGGACCTTCCCCTTCCCTTATTGCAGGGTGGAGCAGCCTGGTAGCTCGTCAGGCTCATAACCTGAAGGTCGTCAGTTCAAATCTGACCCCTGCACCCAATTTAATCCCCCGTAACCGCAAGGTTACGGGGGATTTTTGGTTTCTAGGAATCTAGAAACACGGCTGCCGACGCTCGGTAGATTCACGTCTGGACGCAGGCAAGACCGCGATGAGGTGGAGCTCGAAAATTGGACATGCCTCGCTCGTGAGATCGCCGAGGCTCTGCAAATCCTCCGAAATCGTCCCGCCGTGTTACCGGTCCTTCTCAGTCTCCGCTTGGGTTTTGGTACCGCAGCCAAGCGATCGCAAGCACAGCGGTTTCGGCGAATGGAATGTCCGCTTGCCATTGAGGCGGTGACGGCTGAATTCTCGCCTTGTGGCGTTTTTCCCCTCCCTCAGAGACCTTTTCCCGGCCGGGATTTTCCGTCCGTGTGAGCGCCCCGGTGCGTCATTTCTCCTGCTGCCTTCACTTTATTCCGATAGGGTATCCATAATGGGTATCCAAAAAAACATTTCCCCTCTAATCCCATGAAATACACCCTCAACGTTAACGGCCAGTCCCGCAGCGTGGACGTGGCTTCCGACACCCCGCTCCTGTGGGTGTTGCGTGACTCCCTCGATCTCGTCGGCACCAAATACGGCTGCGGCGTCGGCATGTGCGGCGCCTGCACCATCCACCTCAACGGCGTCCCGACCCGCTCGTGCATGACGCCCGTCTCCACCGTCGGAAAAATGAAGGTGACCACCATCGAGGGCCTCGCCGCCCCATCCGGTAAACTTCACCCCGTCCAACAAGCCTGGTCCGACCTCGACGTCGCCCAATGTGGCTACTGCCAAGCCGGCCAAATCATGACCGCCGCGGCTCTCTTGAAAGATAATCCGAAGCCCAACGACGAAGACATCGACGGCGCGATGGCCGGCAATCTCTGCCGCTGCGCCACCTACATGCGCATTCGCGCCGGGATCAAACTCGCCGCCGGCCTTACGACCGTCGGCAAAGGAGGTGCCCAATGAGCACGCCCTCACTCGCCCAACCCGTCGGCCGTCGTGATTTCCTGAAACTCACCGGTCTCGCCGGCGGTGGTTTCGCTCTCGCCTTTTATATCCGCTCCGGTGGCGAAGCCGCCGCCGCCGATGCCGCCGCGACCGGCGACTTCTCACCCAACGCCTTCGTGCGCATCGCGCGCACCGGCGCCGTCACCATCGTCTCTAAGCAGCCCGAAATGGGCCAAGGCGTAAAGACCTCGTTGCCGATGATCATTGCCGAGCAACTCGAGGTGCCTTGGAAAGACATCGCGATCGAACAGGGCGATTTCGACGAAAAGAAATACGGCAGCCAAAATGCCGGCGGCAGCCAATCCACCCCAAGCAACTACGATAATTTCCACGTCCTCGGCGCCACTGTCCGCACCATGCTGGTCGAGGCCGCCGCCCAAACGTGGGGTGTTCCTGCCACCGAGTGCCGCGCCGAAAAGGCCACGGTCATTCACACCTCTGGGAAGTCCCTCAAATACGGACAACTCGTCGCCAAGGCCGCCACCCTTCCCGTGCCCGCCAAGGAAGCCGTCACGCTCAAACAGCCGAAAGACTTCACACTCCTCGGCACGCGTATCGCCCAGTTCGACACACCCAAGATCGTCACGGGCAAATCGCTCTTCGGTATCGATGTGAAACTGCCCGGCATGCTTTACGCCATTTACGAAAAATGCCCCGCGTTCGGTGGCAAAGTCGTCAGCGCCAACCTCAACGAGATCAAGGCCCTCTCCGGCGTCAAAGATGCGTTCATCCTCGAAGGCAATGGCAAGGTGAAGGAGCTCGTGCCGGGGGTCGCGATTATTGCCGACTCCACCTGGTCCGCCTTCAGCGCCCGCAAGCAGCTCAAAATCGTTTGGGACGAGGGTAAGGTCGTGAACGAGAGCTGGGAGTCGTTTCTCACGCAGGCCAAAGAAAAATCCACCCAGCCCGGCGGAAGAACCCTCCGCAAAGACGGCGATCCCGATGCGGCTCTCGCGAGCGCTGCGAAAACCGTCGAAGCCCAGTACAGCTACCCGTTCATCTCGCACGCCAATCTCGAGCCGCAAAACACCACGGCGCATTGGCACGACGGGATTATGGAGATCTGGTCGCCCACCCAAATCCCCTCGATCGGCACGGGGATGGTTAACCGTGTCCTCGGCATCGCTCCCGAAAAAATTAAACTCCATCTCAATCGCGCAGGCGGCGGCTTCGGCCGTCGCATCGGTGCTGACTACCTCATCGAGGCCGCCGCCATCGCCCAAAAAGTCAACGCACCCGTGAAGCTCACGTGGTCGCGCGAAGACGACATGCGCCACGATCAATATCGCCCCGGCGGTATCCACTTCCTCAAGGGCGGCGTCGACGCCAAGGGTAAAGTCGTCGCCTGGAAGAATCACTGCTTCACCTTCGGCGAAGGCGGCAGTGCGGGCAGCGGCGGCTCCCTGAGCGGAGATGAATTCCCTGGTCGCTGGATCGCCAACTACCAAGCGGATCAAACCATGTTCGACACCGGTTGGCCCATGGGGCCGTGGCGCGCGCCCGGCAGCTGCGTCTTCGCGTGGGTCATGCACAGCTTCATCGATGAACTCGCCCACGCCGGCGGTCGCGATCCGCTCGAACTCCGCCTCGAGCTCCTCGGCGACAAAGACGACATGCCCGCCGGCAATGCCGGCGCAGCCACCAAGGGCAAACAAGCCGCCGCCGGCTACAACGTCGCCCGCATGCGCAATGTCCTCAAGTTCGCCGCCGAGAAAGCCGGCTGGGGCAAAAAGAAATTCGCCAAGGGTTCCGGCGCCGGCATCGCGTTCCATTTCAGTCACCGCGGCTTCTTCGCCCAAGTGGCCGAGGTCACCGTGTCAAAGGACGGCCAACTCAAAGTGGACCGCTTCGTCACCGGCGTGGATATCGGCGCCCAGGTCGTGAATCTTAGTGGCGCGGAGAATCAGGTGGAAGGTTCGGTCATCGACGCGCTCGGCGTGCTGATGTATCAGGAACTCAACATCGAGCGCGGCCGTACGGTGCAATCGAACTTCAACGACTATCCGATGATTCGCATCACGGATGCACCCGCGAAGATCGAGACGCACTTCCTGAAAACCGCCTTCCCCACCACCGGTCTCGGTGAGCCCGCGCTGCCTCCGGTCGCCCCCGCGATCTGCAACGCGATCTTCGCCGCCACCGGCAAACGCGTCCGCCAGTTCCCGCTCTCCCGCACCGACCTCCGCTGGACCTAATCCCCAGGGCGCGACTTCCCTCCCGCGCTCCCGTTT
>CAMATV010000366.1 GCA_945861235.1 Opitutus sp. GAS368 | reverse complement strand
TGCACGAGGACTCGACGCTCGTCAGTGCGGATTTCCCGTTTTTCGTGCGGCGGCAACTGCGCCGGGAGGCGTTGCCGCCGTCATGTCCGGTGCTGTTTCACCAAGGCGCGTCGGGCAACCAAAGTCCGCGGCACGTCACGCGTGGCAACACGTTCGCCGAGGGGCAGCGGCTGGGCGAAATCCTCGGGCGCAATGTCGCTGCCGCGCTGCCGCGCGCGGTCTACCGGCGCGAAGTTGCGGTGACGAACGTTCGGACTTTTCTCCAGGCGGTGCCCCGAGAGTTTCCCGCGCCTGACGACGCAGATGGCAAGGTCGCGGCGGCGCGGGCGCGGTTGGCACAGCTCCAACTGGAGGGCGCAGCGCGGCAGGCCGTGCGCACGGCGGAATGCGATGTGTTCGGCGCCGAGGAGACGGCAGAGCTCGCCCGTGCCGCCGCGGACGGGCGGCTGGCCAGCGCGATTGCGGCGTGTATGCCGGCGGAGATTCAGGCCATCAGAATCGGGCCGTGGGCGTATGTCGGCTGGCCGGGCGAGTTCTTTGTCGAGTTCGCGCTCGAACTCAGGCGGCGGGTGCCCGGGAGCTTTGTCGTGACGATGGCGAACGGAGAATTGCAGGGCTACATCGTGACGGAGGCGGCGGCGGCCCGCGAAGTCTACGAGGCGACCAACGCCGTGTTTGCCCCAGCGAACGGGGCGCGTTTCGTCGAGGCGAGCATCGCACTTCTGGAGGCGAAGGCCTAGCGGACAGTCACTATGTCCCTGCTCCTCGGCATCGATCTCGGTACGTCGTATTTCAAGGTTGGCTTGTTCGACGCGACGGGCGCACTGAAGGGCTTGGGACGCGTGGCGGTCGAGAAAGACATCGCAATACCCGGCCGCAATGAGCTGCCGGTGCCGAGGTTTTGGCAGCTGCTCCGCTGCGGATTGGTCGACGCGCTTTCGCAAGCGAGGGCAACCGAGAGGGAGATCTCGGCGGTATCGTATGCGTGTCAGGCCAACAGCTTCGTGCTGCTTGACCGAGCCGACGTGCCGGTCACCCCAATTGTGTTGTGGACGGATATGCGGGCCGAACCACTCACGTCAGAATTGGCGGAATTTTCGCAGAGCGAGGAATTTGCGCGCACGGTGGGATTTGCAGGATGGTCGGCCGGATTCGCAGTTGCGAAATGGCGGTGGTGGCAGGAGAACGAGCGGGATTCATGGGCGCGGGCGCGCCGCGTGCTAACGATGGCGGATTACTTCACTTTTGCCCTGACGGGTGAGTGCGTTGCGGATGCCAGCTCTGCCGCGTTTCTCGGACTTTACGATCTCGGGCGACGGCGATGGTGGCCGGCTGCGCTTGCGGCGTGTCGGACCGAAGCCGCGGCGCTTTCGTCACCGCTGGCGCCGGGAACCTTGGTGGGTCGTACGGGGCCGCGCGCTGCGGAACTGCTCGGGTTACGCGCCGGAGTGCCCTTTGCGCTCGGCGGGTTGGATCACCATGTGGCGGCGCTGGGCTCGGGTCTGGACAGGTTGGCGGACTTGAGCATCTCGACGGGCACGGTGCTCGCGGCCATGATGCTCGTGCCGACCCCGGCGCCGCGCGCGGGCTGCTATCATGGACCGCATTTCGATGGTGCCCGATTCTACCGGCTCGCGTTCGACCCGGCCGGCGCCGGACAACTCGAGGACTATCAGCGGCGGTTTGCGGCCGGTCTTACTTTGGAAGAACTCTTTGCGCTGGCGGCTGCGACTGCGGCGGGTGGCGCGGCGCCGCGGGACATCGGCACGCCGGGCCACGGTGTGGCGTTCCGCTACCTGCTCGAGAAAATTGCGGCGACGCATCGGTCCTTGATCGGGGAGGTGGCGGGCGGCGCGCAGATCCTGCGCATCGTAGCGACCGGCGGCGGTGCGCGCAGCGCTCTCTGGTTGCAAATCAAAGCCGATATGTTGGGCGTGCCGATCATGACACCGGCATCGCCCGAGCGCGCTTGTCTCGGTGCCGCGATGCTCGCGAGCGTGGCGGCGGGATGGCGGCGCGATGCGCACCAGGCAATGGAGGCAATGGTGTCGCTGGGCCGCGTCTTCGAGCCGGACGCAATCAGAGTTGCGCGATATCGCGATTGGATGCCCTGATAATCTTACGATGTGTCACACCGCGTGCGCGGTAGCGGAAACGCAGAAACTTGGCATGCGGCCCGAAGGGGATTTGCCCTTCGACCGCAAGGCACGTGTTTCATTTGCGACGGACGCACACGGGTAAACACGAGATATTCCCCCTGTGTTCGTTGGTATCCGTCGTGAAAACGCTAATATCAATCGCCCAAAAGATTCAGACTTTGATTTGCCGAGGAGCCGCGAGCGCCAGCGAGTGGTGATCCGTCCACCCGCTGGCGCTCGCGGCTACCGAAAAGTCCAGGGTTTAAAGGACGTTGGTATAATACAGTTTCTCAGGGCTTGCGCTTGGGGTGAGGAAAAGGCTTTTCCGGTTTTTCTGACCGGATTGAATCCAAGCAGGATTTGCCACGGAATTGTCAGCGACTGTGTTTCTGGCTTTTTTCACCGCGCTTCTCTTCGTCTTGTTGTTTGTTCTACCTCAGCACGAAAAGGGGGCTGTCATGAACTTCGCCATCGGCTACACCCGCAACCCTGCGTTCTTGGCGTTCAAGAAGGCTATTTGTCACGACTCCGCACTGGAATTTTTCTTTAAATTGGTTGAAAGGTGCCAGAGCGAAAAGACGACCGAGCACTACCTGCCCGACGACTACATCGTTGCGGCGTGAGGAGCGCCCGACGACCTCAATCCTGAGACGGCCAAGGTAGCGCTCAGCAAACACCGCATCCTAGCAGCCATCGACTGAACGGCCGACACCCTCGGGGTTACGCTCTTCACCGATCAGAACGCCGGTCTGCTTGCCAGTTGGGAGAACGGGAAAAAAGGTGGGAGAGAAAAAGGAGCTGAGGCAGTCTCCCCCGAGCCTTCACCGGCAGCCATCCCCGTTGGCCATCAAAACAGGTCACCGAATAACCCGCAGGTAGTTCGCGCAGTTCAAGCCGCAAAAAGGAAGAGGATGAATTGGCCCGACTTCCGCGATGGGAGGGTTTGAAGCGGGCAAGCCGTTGATTGATCGCGGAGGCACCCCCACGGGGGATCTGTATTGTCGAGATTACGAGATTCCGAAGTGTCCCGCGAAGCCCTACGACGTGCAGCGGCGGCTTGAGGGATAGCGCGAGACCAAGAAGCTTCCGACCAACAGGGGATTGAGAGTGTGATTTTCAGCCCTTTCCGCGCGACAGTGACTGGTCCCGGAGCCGAGGGTCAGGTGGTGGCTTGGATTTCGCCGTTCTAAAAACGGCGGCTAGTTTGGGATACCCCCATACCTCGGCCTACCACCCTCTGCGTCGCTGTGCAAAATACGGCTGGTTTAGAAACGCGAAATGCGCGCCAATCTGGCTCGATCGCCCGGGCCGGAGTTTGACCCATCTCGGGATCATCGTCAGTGAACTTCAGATGCGACACGTCGCGTTGATTTGCACGAGCCAAGGCATCGATACCTCCAAGGAGAATCCTGTCGGTCAACCGGCGATCGATTTCATCGGATTGAAAAGCACGGTCACGGTGAAAAAACGGGTCAGCGCGTTGTTTCGGCGGGGGCGAAGTCCTGTCGCAAGTAGGCGATCAGGTTGGCGATTTCCCCTTTGGTCATCGTCTGCTCAAGTCCATCCGGCATCAGCGAAACATTCGACGCCGTGAAGCTCGTGATGTTCGCGCGCGTTACGACTTCCTCGGTGTCGGTCGCGGAGCGCAACGTCAGGCCGTTGTCCGACTCGGCGATGATTCGTCCCGCGATCGTCGTGCCGTCGCGCGTCGTCACGGCCACGGTTTCATACCCCGGGGTGATTTCGTGATTGGGCACGATGATGTGCAACAGCAGCGTCTCGGCCGTCTGGTTGCGCACGCCCGTGAGATCGGGGCCCACCTTGCCGCCGGCGCCGGCGTAGGTGTGACACGCCGAACAGGTGCGCACAAAGACCTCGCCCCCGCGCTTCGCCTCGCCCGGCAAGTTCACGATTTCGCGCAACCCTTGGTAGACCTTCATGCGATCGCCACCGGCCAGTTTCTGGAAATTGGCCTCGGCGCGGTGCCGGATCTCCGGACTGTTGTGCTTCAGCAGTCGCTCGCGGCGGTCCGCCGAAATCGCCGCCGCCGGAATCGTGCCCTGCTGCATGGCATT
>CAMATV010000365.1 GCA_945861235.1 Opitutus sp. GAS368 | reverse complement strand
CAAGAAGGGATCAACGAAGTCTACGGCGTGTTTCCCTCGTTAAGCTGGAAACTGAGCGATCGCACGGAACTCACGATAAACAGCGAATTACTGCGCACGCACGGCCCGTATCGCGAGCCCGGTCAGGGTTTCACCTTTCATCCCGGCGGTCTGCGGCGGCTGGTGCCGGGCATCGACAGTCCCACCAATCCGCTGACGGCACTAAATCTCCCTCGCAACTTCAATGCCGGCGGCGAAGCCCCGGGTTTGGAGGAAGAGACCGGAACGATATTCGTTACGCTCGTGACGAACCTCACCGAGAAATTGTCGCTGCGCCAAGTGGTGAACTACTTCCACTACTATCATCTGGGAGAGTGGTGGGACGCCGCGGGCAATATCCCTACGGTGGGGACCAACGGTACGCTCACCAATCCCTACACGTGGGGCCGCGACCGACTCAATATCAACGGCCTGACGCTCCACGGCGATGCGATCTACAAGTACGGTCCCGACTCGCTTTCGCTCACGAGTATGGTCGGTTACGCTTACAACAAGGGCGTAAATAACACGGATAACTACCAGGGCACCCCGTCGCCCGCTCGGTTCGACTTCGCCAATCCTAACTACACGCGCACGATCGGTAACGTGCGCCTGGCGGCAAATAGCAGTTATATCGACAGCACGCAGTGGGGGGTCTACCTCCAACAAGGCGCGGAGCTGTTTAAGCAACGGCTGCTGCTGGTGGGCGGGCTCCGGCGTGATTTCGGCGACGTTTCAACCTACGCGCCGACGACCACCACCACGATCAACTCCGATTCGGCGGTCAATTCGTGGCGCTACGGCGCGACCTTCAAGATTACCCCGGCGATTGCGGCCTACGGCATCGTGAGTGTGCAGAACGACCCGACCGCCGCGGCCCCACGCTTCACTCAGGCCCCGGCGGGTGACCCGCGCCTGGCCGAGCGGCTCAGTTTCACGCCCGAGACCGAACTCACCGAGTTCGGCTTGAAGAGCGAACTGCTTAACGGGCGCCTGACGGCGACGCTGGCCTATTACGAGATCGTGCGCAGCAGCACGCTCTCAACCTTCTCTTACACTGAGCAGATCCCTCCCGGCTCCGGCAACACCGCGATCATCACCGAGCAATTCGTCTCGCAGGGTGATACGTCGAAAGGCTGGGAAGTGCAGCTAATGGGTTCGCTCACCGAGCGGCTGGGCTTGCTCGCCTCCTACGCCAAGACCGACACGGTCCAGCCCAACCAGCTCTCCCCGCGGACCGGCACACAGGAGATTGTTTTTACCCCGAGTTGGAGCGGAAATATTTTTGCGAAATATAACCTGCGGAATGCGGAAGGCGGCGGCTGGGAACTGCGGGGCGGCGGGCGCGTGCTGGGACCGTTTTGGTCCAATGCCACCGGCATCGGTCCGGCCAGCCGCGTCTACATCGACCGGACGCAATACTCGCTCGACGTGGGTGCGGCGTACCATTGGGGCAACCGCCACACGATCGATCTCCAAGTGAACAACGCCACCAACGAGTGGTTTTTCCTGGTGCGCGCTGATCCGCCGCGCAACTGGCGTCTGACTTATCGCTATGATTTCTAACTGGCCTAACTGCCCAAATTGGGAACGCCCCGCGCGTTCCATCATGAGACCACTGTAATGAGCACGTTGACCCATCCCCAACCAGCCGGAGGTGTTGTCCTCGCGCCGCGGATCACAATCGCGGATACCGATATTCATCACGCGATCCGTTCCAATTCCGATCTACTGCCCTACCTGAGCGCGGTGAACCGGGAGCGTCTCACGCGATTTGGCGGGACTGGGGCTGCGTTTCATTGGTTCAACAACGGCGGCGTCGAAGGGCATCGCACGGACCTGCCCGAGTCAGGGCTGAACGGTGCGGCTGTTTGCGACGTCGCCTGCCTGGTTCGTGACCATCTCGACCGCTACGGGGTCGACTACGGCTTGCTGACCGGCTTGAGCGTTTATGGCGCGAGCGTGTGGCCCGACGTGGACTACGGCAGTGCGCTGTGCTCCGCGTTCAATGACTACACGCTGGAGCACTGGCTCGCGAAAGATTCCCGGCTGCGGTTCGCGATGGCGATCTGCACCCAAGATCCCGCCGGCGCCGTGAAGGAAATCGAACGGCTGGGCAGCCACCCGCAAATCGTGGGTGTGCTCATGCCTACGGGTGCGCCGCGGCCGTTTGGCAATCGCTTCTACGATCCGATTTACGCGGCCTGCGAGGCCCACGGTTTGGTGCCGACTCTGCACTTGGGCACGGAAGGCCTGGCCACGGTCGGCGCGCCCACAGCGGCCGGCTGGCCTTCGTATTACGTCGAGAGTCGGCTCGCCCGGCCGGGAGTTTACCAGGCGCACTTGGCGAGTTTCATCTTCCAGGGTACTTTCGAAAAGTTCCCGCGTCTGCGCGTTGCATTCCTCGAGTGCGGCATCGGCTGGCTGCCATCCTTCCTCTGGCAAATGGATTCCGATTGGAAGGCCGTGCGCTACCAGACGCCTTGGGTAAAAAAGCTGCCGTCGGAATACGTGCAGGAGCACGTGAGGTTCAATTCCCAGCCGCTGGTGGAATCACCGAGCCCCGCGGTGCTGGACCAGATGCTCGAATGGATCTATGCCGACCGAACGCTGATGTTTGGCAGTGACTTCCCCCACTTCGACTTCGACGAGCCCACGCAGACATTCAAGAACATCGACGAGGGGCTTCGCCGCCGCATTTTTCACCACAACGCCGCAGCGATCTTCAACTTGCGCAAAGGGACCTGATCCGATGGCCGCTGCGACCAATACCCAGATGCGTCTCGTCGTGTGTCCGGCGGCCGAGTTGCCGCCGGGCAGCCGCCGGATCATCGAGCATGAAGGCCGGTCCATCGGCGTCTTCAACCTCGGTGGGCAGCTATTTGCCCTGAAGAATGTCTGCCCACACAAATACGCTCCGCTGTGCGAGGGGCCCTTGACTGGCCTGGCCACGGGGGACCGGCCGGGCACGCCGGCGCTGGAGCGAGTGGGCGAGATCGTCCGCTGTCCGTGGCACGGCTGGGAATTCGACATCCGCACCGGGCGCTCCGTTTTCAATCCGCATCGCGTGCGCACGAAAAGCTACCCAGCGGGTTTCGAATGCATCGAGCCGGGAGGGGGCGCGGCCGGCTCCGTCGAAACCTTTGCGGTAGCGCTGGAAGACCGGCACGTCGTGATCTACATCTAAAGTGTTTCGGCCAGTGGACAGCTCATTTGGGCTTTACCGTCCGCCCTTCATGCCAAGTTCCCTCGGCCAGGACGTGCAGTGCAGCAGCATCCGAACCCAGCTCTAGTCCGCTCCATGTCCCATCATTTTACCACCCTCGATACGATTGTTCTCGCGGGCTATTTCGCGGCGACGTTGGGCATTGGCCTTTATTTTCGGCGGCGGAGCAAGTCGGTCGAGGGGTTCACGGTGGCTAGCCGGAACCTGCCCGGGTGGTTGTGCGGACTCTCGATCCTCGGGGCCTACGTCAGCAGCATCAGTTTTCTTGCCTTCCCGGGCAAAGCATTCGCGGCCAACTGGAATCCGTTCGTCTTCAGCCTCTCGCTGCCGATCGCGACCTGGATCGGCGTGAACTGGTTCATGCCTTTCTACCGGCGCAGCGGCCATGTGTCGGCCTACTCGCACTTGGAGGAGCGCTTTGGTTCCTGGGCTCGGATCTATGCCAGCTCATGCTTCATCCTGACGCAAATCGTGCGGGTCGGCATGATCACTTACCTCATGGCGCTGCCGCTAAATGTGCTACTGGGTTGGGACCTGCGCTGGGTGATCGTGTTCACCACGGTGCTCACGACGATCTTTGCGTTTCTCGGAGGTATTGTCGCCGTCATCTGGGCGGACGCGTTTCAGACCGTGGTCTTGGTGGGCGGGGCGATTGCCTGCGCGGTCCTGTTGGTGCTCGGTCTGCCCGGTGGTCCGGGGCAACTCCTAGAAATCGCCTCGGTAAAGGACAAGTTCAGCCTCGGCAGCTTCGGTCTCGGGTGGGGGGAGCCCACGTTCTGGGTCGTATTGATCTACGGCTTTGCCACACATCTCCAGAATTTCGGCGTCGATCAGAGTTACATCCAGCGCTACCACGCTGCCTCCTCGGATCGGGAGGCGCGCCGGAGCATCTGGATGGGCGGCCTGCTTTATATTCCGCTCTCCGCGCTGTTCTTTTTCATCGGAACGGCGCTGTTCGCATACTACACC
>CAMATV010000364.1 GCA_945861235.1 Opitutus sp. GAS368 | reverse complement strand
GATTCGAATCCGGCGAAAACTCTACCAACAGATCTACGTCGCTGTTGGCCTGAGCCGTCCCATCGGCCCGCGAGCCAAAGACCTCTAACCGCGAAACCGGGTGGCGCTCGCAAACCGGTCGCACCGCTTCCCGCAGACGCGCGAGCGAACGAGGAGATGGCAGCGACGAACTCATGGCTCCATTTCAATTTAAATCCCGCCGGTTGGCAAGTGGCCGCTCCCGCCACCCGCGCCCGCGCCCGCGCCCGCAGATAAGATTCACGCCAACTTTCCCCCTCCGCCTCCGGATCCCGCCCCCCTTCCGTATATTCCGTGGGCCACTCTTCCGATTCCCGTTTCGCCCATTCGCGTCCCTTCGCGTAATTAGCGGGCAAACACTCCGGTCCCCGCCCTCCGACTTTCGTGTCTTTCGTGTGTTTCGTGGTTAAAAATTCCGCCCCCCTTTCCGTGTATTCCGTGTATTCCGTGGGCCACTTCCGCCCTCGATCGTACGAGTTCATCGTTCTCGTTCCTCGTTCTCGTAATCGTTCTCCTTCTCCGCCCGCCTCCAGCGTCGATGACCACGTCGCGCAATCCCTCCGAGCTGTAGGCCCGGTCGCCGACCGGGCACCCGGCCTCCACCCCGGAGCCGATCAGGCGCAGGCCTGCCTCTACGTTTCGACCCCTCCGAGCCTGATCATTTCCTTCGGCGAGGAGCCACTGTGCCGGGGTCCTTTGCGTCGGGCTTCTCCCCCGTCCACCGCGCAGCGCGCTACCGCGCAGAATCGCGCGCGATCAGATCGAGCGACAGCATCAGCACGCGCTTGTCGCCGATGAAATCGCGCATCGCCTCGAGCGCGTGCACCCGAAATTCCTCGGCCGAAAAGAATCCCTCGGCACCCAGCGCGCGGATGTCGGCCCGATCCTGCTCGGAAAACCGCGCTACCTTTGAAACCGCGAGGTCCAGCGGCGAGAGCACGCGCAGTTCCACGAGCCGCTGTTCATTCCCGATTCCCGCCCAAGCCCGCGCATTCTCCTCGAAGCCCTCGTGCAGCAGCGCAAACGACGTGTTATCGTTGTGGTCGAAGTAAATGAACGCCTCGCTCCCATCCCGCCGCCGATAGTTAACCGTCAAATCCTTCGGCAGCACAAAGCGCCGGGAAAACGAAGCATCTACGTCCTCGGTGTAACGCGTACCGCAGTAGTGGTTCACGGCCACTCCGCCGGCCAGATACATGATCACCGGCGGCCCTTCGTAACCGCCGGCTCGCAACGAAACGTCCATGCGGTCCAGCATCTCCCGCAACGCGGCCGTGAGCTCCGGAAACGCCTTCATGCGTCGGCCAAATGCCCCGCGTACCGCAGGTGCGCCTTCAGCAATCCGGCGAAACGTGATGCGTCGAAATCCGCCGCGCGCGCCAACTCGGCAAACGGGTGCGGACTCAACCCTGCCGCGACTTCCGCCAACGCCGCGCGATGGCCAAACCAATCGACCCCGGCGAGGTAACGCGCCGCGGCCGCCAGTTCGACCGGACTCACCGCCGAAAATTGCCCCCACGCCTCCGCGTCGAACCGCCCGTGCTGCTCCACGCAAAATCCGACCAAGTGGGATTCCGATTCGCGATTCATGAGTCGCCGACGGTAGCTCCCCCCCGCCTTCGCGCCAGAGTTTTCTCCCGCCCACCTCTTGGCGAAACGGGATCGATGTCGTTGCATCACCGATGGACCCGAAATAGACACGGATACTCGGAGTGAGCCGAGCCCCGACGGCCCGCCCTTCCGCCCTCGCTCGTTCTCGTTCTCGTTCCTCATTCTCGTAATCGTTCTCCGCCCGCCCGCCTCCAGCGTCGATGACCACGTCGCGCCATCCCTCCGAGCTGTAGGCCCGGCCGCCGACCGGGCACCCGGGCTAGTTGGGCACCGCCAACCCCGGCCCACTCCGAAAACCGCGGGCACTCGGCACACAGTTCAGTGGCGAACCCGTCCGACCCGCCTCAGGAGGATACCTGAGGGTCGTTCACGAGCCCGCTCTTTTGAGCGTTTCACGAGACGCAAGGCGTTCACTCTTCATTCGGAAAATGGCACTTATACCAACGGCCCGTATGTTCGGGAGGTCCAGACAGATCCTGACCCACATGGGCGTCGAGGAGAATGGGGGGCAGGAGGAGGATTTTGGGGCTGAGGTGAGGGGCGCGTTTGGCGAGGAGATCGGCCGGTGTGAAGTTGCCGCGGGAGCGATTTTTGCGAGCGAAGTTGAAGAAGTGTTGGTAGGTGGTCGCGGCGGCGAGGAAGTGCGCGGGGTCGCGGAAACTTTCCAGATCGAAGAACTCGGGTTCGATCGTGGCGTGGCTGCTTTCGACATCGGCATTGGCGTTGGGATGGGCCGGCGGGTTGAAGCGGTGAGTGGCGCCGACGGCCGTGAGGGCGCCGTGAAAACCGTCGTCACGGTAATGGACGGTGTCGCCGTCGAACTCGGTGCCGAGGTCGGTGCGGACGACCAGTTGGGTGAGGTCGAGGCCGTGCGCGGCGAGGTGGGCCAGCACGCGTTGGAGCGTGAGCGTGGCGTAGGTTTTCGAGAGTTCGCAGGAGTAGGTGAGGAAGAGCGCGCCGAGCGCTTCGCAGCGAATGGTGTATTGGAACCGGGGCATGCCGGGCTGCTGCATCTGGGGAAAGTAGTGCGGGATGTCGTTGAGATATTTGGTGTCCATTTGCAGGCGTAGCAGTGGCGGCTGGGCCGCTTTGATGGCGCGCAGATCGGCCTTGCGTTGGTTCTTGCGGGGGCGCGGTCGGATCAATTTTTCGTCGCGCAGGATGCGGTGGGCGGCGCCTTTGCCGACGGGCAGCTCGAACATGTCCACCAAGCGGCGGGCGCCGAAACACGGGGCTTTTTCGCGGGCCGCGATGACTTTGGCGGCCACGGCCTCGCTCGTGCGCTTCGGCGAGTGGTGCGGACGACGGGAATGGTCGGCGAGCGCATCGTCGCCGTCCTTCCACCGGTGGAACCAGAGGCGCACGGTGGTACGGGAGCATTCGTAGCGCCGCGCGGCGGCGCGCAGGCCGTGGGTCTCGGCGTAGCGCACCACTTCGTGGCGCAGCGCGAATTTATCCTGGGCGATACGGTTCATGGCGCGATAGAGTCCGAGCCGGGAGTCGGGTTGAGTCTGCACACCTCAGC
Organism: Opitutus sp. GAS368; assembly: GCA_945861235.1. Lineage (GTDB taxonomy): Bacteria > Verrucomicrobiota > Verrucomicrobiia > Opitutales > Opitutaceae > GAS368. Next base: position 1,076 of record CAMATV010000364.1, on the reverse strand, counting down.
TTCATCACGTGGAGCGCCCGGCTCCCGCTTTTTTCCAACAGGTGCGGGCGGCTCCGGCCAGGCCCCAAGCGGCCTGGCCTCCGCCGCCCGCACCTGTTGTTGCACCCACTTTACCCCTCGGGTTCCCAGCACACGTAGTTCGATCATCTTTAGCTTTGTGTAAGTTTTGGCTTTGCCCGGGTCAGCATGTCTATGGGTCTGTCTGCAACGCGGCATTTCCGGGGTTGACGAAGCTTAGCGCCGTAGCCTTTGCTCTTGCCTTCCTTTTCGGTCCAAACCGTTTCACGCCGCATGTCACGAGGCACAAAATTCACCACTCTTCTCGCAGCACTCGCTCTTCCCGTCACCGCCTTCGCGAAGGACGTAGCGCCGAGCGCGGCTAAACTGGTAGATTTCGGCGGCGGCTGGATCATCACCAACAGCATGTTCACTGGTTGGATAATTTCAGCTCTGCTCGTGACGCTCGTCCTCTATCTCGTCGGCAAACCCACCATTCTCCCCTCCAAAGGGCAGGCCGTGATCGAATCGTTAATCGAAGCACTGCGGGACCTCTTCGGACCCATCGTTGGCAAGAAAGCCTTCCCCTTGGCGTTTCCCATTTTAGTCACTTTTTTCATCTTCATCCTTTTCCACAATTGGATGGGTCTCATTCCCGGTGTTGGGACCATGGGGTGGGGGACCACGGACGCCGCAGGTCACTTCGAACTCACCCGCCCGCTCATCCGCCCGCACAACTCGGACTTCAACGGGACCATCGCGCTCGCACTGATTTCATTTGGAGCGTGGCTGATCATTGTTTTCAAAATCGCCGGCACCAAGCTCATCCTCTGGGATCTCTTTGGTAACAAAGCCGAGAAAAAAGAAACTCCCGGTTGGCTGTATCCCATTCTCGCTCTCGTCTTCTTCATCGTCGGATTCATCGAAGTCTTCTCGATTGTTATCCGCCCCTTTACCCTGTCCGTTCGTCTCTTTGGTAACGTCTTTGGCGGCGAAAACCTCCTTCACGGCACTGGCTTCTTCTTTATTTTCTACTTCATGGAGCTCCTCGTCGGCTTGATCCAAGCGCTCGTCTTCAC
>CAMATV010000363.1 GCA_945861235.1 Opitutus sp. GAS368 | reverse complement strand
GTGAGGCAGCGCCCATCGTGCGAAGCTCACATGCGTCTCGATTTCACCGCCCTTTCCCCCCGCGAAGCTTACGCTTGGATGATCGCGACGATCTTGCCGCGGCCCATCGCGTGGGTCTCGACGATCTCCGCCGATGGGAAAACTAACCTCGCGCCATTTTCGTTTTTCCAAGGCGTGTGCGCGAATCCGCCGACGCTGATGTTCGTGCCCGTCAACCAACGCGACGGCACCAAAAAGGACACGACGCGCAACATCGAGGCCGTGCCGGAATTCGTCGTGAACCTCGTGCCCTTCGCGCTGAGCGAACAGATGAACTCCACGGCCGAGCTGCTGCCGTATGGAGAGAGCGAGTTTGAGCAATTTGGCATCGCTGCCGCGCCCAGCGAACGCGTGCGCCCGCCGCGCGTCGCCGCCGCCCCGGTGGCGTTTGAGTGCGCGCTCGACCGCATCGTGCACATCGGCGCAGGCCCGCTCGCGGCCAACGTGATGTTCGGTCGTATTTTGTGCGCGCATGTGAGCGCTGGCGTGATCGGTGCGGAAGGGCGGCCTGACGCGGCGAAGCTCGATCTCATCGGCCGGCTCGGCGGTGACGCCTACGTGCGCACGCGCGATATTTTTTCGATGGAGCGACCGTGAAGCGAAGTCGCGAGGAGGGCGATCCGACCCGCGGTCACCGACGCGGTCGTGACCTCTTACCGGTCGAACGCCCGGGCCGACTTTATGGCGATCAACGCCACTTTCTATTGGCCGCCGCGCTCGGTGATGTGGACGAACACGATCAGTTTCTGAGGCGGGCCGCTCGGCGGAGGTTTCAGCGGCCGGACTTTTTAACCGTAGATGGGGAGCCCGGTCGCTGCGCTCGGCAACTCAGCGCCGGGCTGGGGCGGATGGTCGCTGGCGTTTTCTCCGCGATCCCATCAAGGCCAGCGCGATTCCCCGCAGCGTGATCCGGCGCCGACGAAATGCCGTGGGATCACCTGCCGGCAGCGCACGTGCAGCGCACGTTCATCCGGGTGGCGAGGTGACGAACGCACACGCGCCGACTTATTTCCCGCCGCTCGCTGCTCGCGGCATCGCGCCGAGCTGCTCGATCCATTCGCGGATGAGTCGCACGCCCTCCTCGTCGGTCCTTTCGCTCCCGAGGAGCGGCATGCGCCCGCCTTCTTTGAGCGTGAGCCGGTGGAGAATTTCCGAACTACCCGGGGCGCCGGGTGTGATGAATTTTGAATGCGGGCCGAGCAATGGCACGAGCGGCGGACGGTCGAGGAGGCCGGTCTTGCCCAGCGGCAGCGAGGCGACGAGCTGAAAGGTCGCGCGTCCGCCCACGCCATTCGGCCGGTGGCAGTGCGCACAGTTAATTTCAAGATACGCGCGGGCGCGGAGCTCCAGCGGCTGCGTCCCATCCTCCGGCGCGCTCAGGCGCGGCCACTCGGCAGAGGCTCCTGCGGGCGCGGACTTGAGCAGGCCCACGTCGGCCAGAACCGCGATTTGGTTTTCGACGCGGCGGCCTAGCGCGCTGAAATCGGCGTGGCGGTTGAGCTGTGCCGTGCTGAGCCCGATCGTGAAATGTGTCTGCGCAGTATGGCAAATCACACACTCGCTGCGGCCGGAATACCGCCACGTGCGACCCACGATGCCCGGTACGGGTCGCGTCTCTCCCGCCTCAGGCACGAGCTCCGCGTCGGTTTGAGCCTCGTTCCAAGCGTACGTGTAAAAGCGCCACGAGCCCTGCTCGCGATACATGAGCTGCGTCTCAACGCGCCGCGGGCTCGGCGACGCGCCTACCTCCAGCGTGCGCACCACGGCACTCCCGTCGGGGAGTATCCAGCGATCATCGTTCGCCGAATCGACCGTTACGTTTTGCCGACCGGCTATCGCCAGCAGCCGCCGCGCGTGCGCGCCGTCGGACCAGACGCCGGCGTTCAGTTCGTAAGGCACCACCCCGGGTGCCGGCGCGTGCCGCGCGGTCGAGGCGAAGAGGCCCGTCTCGCTCAGGCGACGCGGAAATTCCGCTGTGGGTGCGAGCGCGGCCGGCACCGGCACGAGCCGGTGAATCTGGCCGTCGTTGCGTGTCATTAAAATTTCCCCGGCGCGATCCGTGCCGAACGCGATGATTGGGCCGCGCGTGTCGGCGATCTTGCGGAAATTTCGCGGTGCCGCGCCGTCCCATTTGAACGCCCACACCGACCCCGTCACGTAATCTCCGAAGATATAATGCCCAGCGAGCGCCGGAAATTTCCCCCCACGATACACGAGGCCGCCAATGACGGAGCGTGCCTCGGAGTGAGGGAGCTCGATCACGGGCGGGGTGAGTCGCGGCGTCGGCCCCGCGAGCGCGTGCTGGCGCTTAAACGGATGCGAACCTTCGAACACGCTCCAGCCGTAGTTGGCGCCCTTGCGGATGAGCTGGACGGTTTCCCAACTATCGTCGCCATTGTCGGCCGCCCAAAGGTCGCCGCCGGGGCCGAAGGCGAGCCGCCACGGATTGCGCAGGCCGTAGGCCCAGATTTCCGGACGCACGTTGGGCTGTCCGACGAAGGGATTGTCGGGGGGCACGGCATAATTTTTCCCTCCGGCGGTGCGCTCGATGTCAAGGCGGAGCACGCCACCGGAAATCACATCCACTCGCTGCCCCATGTCGCGCGGATCGCCGGGTGAACTGCCGTCGCCGGTGGAAACATAAAGCAGGCCGTCGGGCCCGAACGCCACCTCGCCGCCGTTGTGGCCGTCGCTGGGCCAGCGCAAAATCTCTTGCTCGCTCGCCGGATCGATCACCGGCGCCGCGCCGGGCGCGTGGGTGAGCGTGAAACGCGCCAGCACGTTTTCCGCCGGCTTCGGTTGCAGGCGGTTGGAGAGCACGAAGACGTGTGGCACTGCGGGGTAGCGCGGGTGAAACGCGAGCGAGTAGGTGTGGGTTGGTCGCTGAAACCGTGCCGGCAGATCGAGCGTGCGCTCGGGCGGCGGTGCGTCTGGCCGGTTGAAAAACGTCCAGATAGATCCGTCGATTTCGATCAGGAGGAGCCGCTCCGGTTCGTCCGGCCGCGCGGTCGGCACGGGGAGCAGTGTGCCGAGACGGCCAAATTTGAACTGCGAAAACCGGCGCTCATTCGTGAACGGTAGGCCGGGCCCGCCGGTGCCGCGCAAGGCTTGATCCGACCAGCGCGGGAGCGCCGGGCCGGCGGCGGCCACTGCGGGCGAGGGCGGAATGGCCTCCGCCGCGAGCGCGATGGTCCGGTCCGTGAAGGTGTATTTCCGGTTCTCGGGCGGATCGCTCAGCCACGCGCCGCCCGTGACGACCAGTCGATCGGCGACGACTCCGGCCGCGCCCCACGCGAGCGGCGTCGGGAGATCGGGCCCCTTGCGCCACGTACGCTGAGCGGGATGGTAGCGGTGCGTCGCGGTGCGCTCGGCAATATCGACGCCGCCCATGATCCAGAGCTCGCCGCGCCAGGCCGCGACTTGCGCCGAGCGCGGCCGAGTGGGGCCGGGGATCACGCTCCATGCGCGTGCGCCCGGATCGAATACAGCGAGGCCCGTGTCGGGCACGCAGACGTAAAGTTTGTCGTCGAGCGCGGCGCCGGCGAGCGCCCACATCTTCGGTAGCGCCTCGGGCTCGACGCGCCACGCGGTCTCGCTGGGGCCGATGCTCGCGAACTGGCCACGCTCGGTGCGATTGCGCGCGCCGACGATCCAGAGCCGTCCGGCCGCCGCGAGTGCGAGCGGGTTCGGCAGCGCCACCGGCAGATCGGGCGCCCGCGTGAGCGCACCGGTGCGCGGATCGTAGATTTCCACGCGCGCGGAGGCCCGGCGCTGGTTGTCCTCGTGCAGCACATCGCCGCCGAGGACCCACACGCGATCCTCGAACGCGGCGGTCGCGCAATAGATCCGCGGGCGGGAAAATTTCGCGACAGCGCGCCACGTCCACGTTTGCGCATCGAGCTCCCAGATTTCGTCGAAGGCCCGGACTTGTCCCGTGCCTCGGTAGTCGTTGGTCACCCCGCCCGCGACGTAGAATTTCCCGCCCACGACGGCAGCGGTGAGATCGTGGTTGTCGGCCGGCATGTGCGCGACAGTTTGCCACGGGCTCGCGGGCTCGGCGCTGCGCAGCGGTGTCAGGGCCAGCACGACGGCGCCGAGCGTGGCGCCGAGGCGGCGGAGCCCCGAGGCTCTCGTCGCGCCGAGTGCAGTGCGAAGATTCATGGCGTGAGCGCAGTCGCCGCTCCGTGGGCG
>CAMATV010000362.1 GCA_945861235.1 Opitutus sp. GAS368 | reverse complement strand
CCTCGGGTGTGATCTCCGCTGCTCGTAGCGGGTCCGATAATCCCACGGTGTGACGCGCAAACAACTCCGTCGGCGGTTTTTCCGGCAACCAGTCGCGCGGCGTCGATCCCGCCAGATCGGGCTGCAGGGCGCCCAAATCTACCCCGAAGAGATTTTCTCGTAACGCCGATGCCAGCGTCGCCCCCCGCGCCCGGCACACGGCGTCGATCAGCGCCCGCTCGACAAACGACGTGCCGAAATTCGACAACAGCGGCGGCAGTTTTTCCGCTCCCGCCCAGGCCGCCTGCGCTTCGTAAAGCGCCTGCCAAAACGCAAATGCCGTCGCCCCGCGAATCGCGCGCGCCTGGCTCACCGCCGCCCGAATGACTCCGAGCATTTCTTCGACCTCATCCTCGAGCAGGCGCGTCGGGTCCTTGGTGAACCACTTCGGGGGAAGGTTGTCCGCCGCGAGCCCCGTGTGCGTCGTGCCATCGATCTCGAACGTAACGCGTAAGATCACGTGTGGCACCCACGTCATCGTTGCGATGCCGTAGCGAAACGGCATGCGCGCGCGCAAATCGCAGCGGAAGAGTTCGGCGTGTTTCAGGGTGATCATGATGGCGGCACAGGATCCGGCGGACACTTTGGGCAATATTGGCTCAGAGCTTGAATGGGGAGGGGGTCGATTGAATGGCTGCGCTCCTCTGAAATACTAACGTTCAGGCCTGTTTGGCTCACTTTGATTTGGCTCAGCTGCACCAGACTTTTGAGCCAATTGAGCCAATCCAATGGCCGGTCCGGCAAGCCACCGCCCGCCCCGGGTAACGCCACGCAAATGGACGCGTTGCTCCTGCACCAACTGCTCCATCAGCCGTTTGATCTGCGCCCGCGATACCGCCGGCAAGACCTGCACCAGTTCACCCATGGGAGCGCCAGCCAAGCCTGCATCGCGCAGGTGTTTTTCCAGCAGCGCCTTGTTCGTCTCGTGATCGAGCCCCTTGCGGCGAGTGTAGGCACCGGTCGCTCCGAAGGCGGCATGCATTTCGCGCGACAGGAAATAGCGCGCGCCCTTGCCCCGTCCTTGGCACTCGACGGCACCGGCTTCGACTAGACCGGGTAAACGGCTCAAAAGGATCGGACTTAACGGGAGGTCTCGCTGCAATGCATCCAGAGCCACAAAATCTGCTGTGGAAAACTGAGCCAGCCGTTCATCGCCGAGGCGCCCGAGAAAACGAATGAAATTCGGATTCTGGACGGTGCCCGCGAGCACCAAGCGAACCTCGTGCGCATTCGAACCCGCGAAGTCGGGCAAAGGCTTGGTTTGTCTGATGGCCGTCTCAATCATGAGATTCACACCTTGCCCGGAGCGCTCGACCAAGCCGGCTTTCGCGAGGGACTCCGCGAGACGACGATTGCGGGGGTTTTGCCGTTCCGCGATATTCTCGGTGGTGATTCCCGGTGGGAATCCGCCGGGACTCACGACTTCGAGCCGGCGGGCGTATTGGCGCACGAAGACCGAACCGCCGAGCCGATAATCGCGATGGGCGACGGCATTGAGTAGCGCCTCGCGAATGACCACCTCGTCGAAGGTGGCGATGTCGTAGCGAAAAAAATCTTCCTGATAACTCTGCCGATCGTTCCGGAGGTTGATCTTTTTCCAGAGTGCATCGTGGAGTCCGAAAAACCCCTCCCGATATTCCTCACGATCCTGCGCGGGACCCGACGCCTCCGACGAGCGATACTCGAAGACGATTTCAGCCTGGGCGAGATAGCGGCCCAGCGCCTCCCGGGTGCCAAAAAGAATGAGCGCGGCGTAGCACAGGCGGCCCTCCACCAGGAGTTCGGCGTCCGTCAGTAATTCGATGTCGCTGCGCAGCTCGATCCGCGGCTGGCGCGTCTTGCGCGCCCAGCGCCGGCGAAAATCCGCGAGCAGCGTCGGAGAAAGTGCAGAGACTGGTGCAGAACTCAATTCGGCCGAAAAATCGGGCCCCGTCTCTGCAAAGATCGCCCGTAGCTCCAAATCGCTGAGCGCCGCGAGATCGTCACCGGCCCGCTTGAGATAGCGTCCGTCGATCTGCCACGCCGTGCCCGGCAGGCGCGACGGCACATGGACAATCAGCACGCGTTTGTTCCCATGAAGGAACTCTTCAATGGGAATACGGTGATGGAGTCGCTGGGAGAGCCCGGCTTCGGTGCGACCAGGCTCGGCGAAAGCGGCTGTGCCGACGACTTCCCGTGGACGACGGTCGGAAACTCCGAGAACTATCCTGCCGCCGCCTTCGTTCGCCAGCGCCACGCAATACTCCACCAGCTTATCAAAATGATATTGGCCGGTCGCTGACTTAAATTCGATCCGGTTGCCTTCGGGAGCGGCGAGCAGCCGGGAGAATTCTTCAGGGGTCGTCGGCATCGCTGTTCTTTGGGCAGGTCGTTCCGAAACGAGTCACGCGCCCTACGCTTTTGGAAACATCGCCTCATAGTGGGCCGAGGGCTGCAGCACCGCGCCGCTCTGCGCGTAGTAATCTGCGTCGAGCTCAAACACGCCGCGCTGCGTCCGCGCCCATGGGGCTTCAGCGCGTGGGTGATAGCCGCGCATGGTCTCCCAATTCCGATAATTCTGGTGCCCGTTCGTCTCCACCAAGCCGATACCCAAGCCGGGAAACGGGGCGAGGCGCGCGGCGACGTTCTTGTTCCACTCGATCAGCAGGGGGCTCACCGTGAGGTCCGCGCAGAAACACGGCACGCCATGCTCGTGGGTGACCTGCGCGATCTTGAGCGACATACTGAAGGTCTTCGCGATCGGCTTCAGCGCGATCGCCGTATAACCCATCTGGATTCGCTGCAGCGCATCACGGTCGGTGTGCGCGCTTTCGTCGGCGGCCACGCGCACCGGGATGTCGCGGATATCAATTTCGAGTTCCTCGGGAAACGGCTCTTCGATGAGCGCGATTTGTTCAAACGCACCGATGGCCTGCGTGTGGTCGATCAGGCGTTGCAGCGCGTCCTTGCTCTCGTAGCGACCATTGGCGTCGAAGTAGTACGGCAGTTTCCCATTCGCCGTGTAGGGCGTGCGCGCATCGCCGATGGCGGCGTGGATGGCGCTGATCCGCGCCTTGTCCTTCTCCAGCATCTCGGCCTGCGTTCCCGGCTGGCCGATTTTGATCTTCATGAAAAAGTAGCCCGCCTCGACGGCCGCCTTCAGTTCCTCGATGGGGATGCCGTAGGCCATGAGCGGAATGCTCGCGACCTTCGCGTGCCGATGCGCGAGCGCTGGGCGATAGGCCGCGGGGATGAGATCGTCGAAACGCGTGATGCCGTTTTCCGCCGCGTAGAGCTGCCACGCCGCGAAATCGACGCCCACGAGCGCGTTCAGCGCGAAGGTTTCGCGCAGACCCGCGTGGCCGGTGATTTTTTTTCCATACGCATGAACGTCGTGGCGGATCGATTCGAGCAGGTCGACGGGGTTGGTGAAAGTTTGTCCCTTCAGCTGCTGGATTGCCCACTCGGTCATCGCGTACATGAGCGCGTTGCCGCCGCTCTCGGAGTGTCCGGCGAACACCTGCGCATCGCTCCACAACACGCCCTGCGAGCATAGCCCGATACCGCGCTGGCCCGACCCGCTCTGGAGCATCGCAACGCTCTGCCAAATTTCCGACATGTAGCCGCCCTTAAAGCCAAACGGCCGCACGAGCGGCTCGCGTTCGAAGTTGGAGCCGACGGCGGCGAGGGTGATGGGACGAGGAGTAGTCATAAGTCAGAAAGGAGGGCGAACCTGAGTCCGCCCTTGGTGCGGGTTGCCTGATCGAAAAAGCGTGCGAACGCAGAGCGGACGGAACTCCGCTTTACCGTCGGCTCCAGCGCGTTCACGCGACGCCGTTCTTCGCCATCACGGCCTTCAATACCGCGAGGTCTTTTTTCATAAACGAGGTCATTTGCGTGACGCGGTCGGCCGCACTGAGCGAGGCCGGCGGCTTTTCAAACGGCGAATACTCCAGATGCATCGAGATCGGACCGCCGATCCCCAGCTCCTTCACGAGTTTGAAATACGCATCGTGCGGCACGATGCCTTCGCCGAGCGGCACGTTGTCGATGACGGCCTTGCCAGGCGATTGCGTCCACTTGAAATCTTTCATGTCGCTGCAGCGAATCCACGGCGCGAGCAACTTGAGCTGGAGCGGCCACGACTGGGCGCCCTCCACCGTGCCGTGGCGGATGTCGTATTGCACGCCGAGGGCGCGCGGATCGATGTCCTT
>CAMATV010000361.1 GCA_945861235.1 Opitutus sp. GAS368 | reverse complement strand
GTTTCCGCAACCACGGCGTGGCCGCGGGCGGTGGGGTGGATTTGATCGGCCTGGTTCAGTGCGGGATCGCCGCCGACGCCTTCGAGGAGGAACGGGATGAGGTCGGCGGAATTTTCTTTGGCGAGCGCGGGATACATGGCGGCGAATTCCCGCACGTAGTCGGCGCCGAGTGAGGGCGGCATCATCATGCCGGCGAGGATGAGTTTAGCGGAGGGGTTTTTTTCGCGCACGCGATCAAAGATCCGTTGGAGACTGGCGCGGGAGACGCTGGGTTCGATGCCGCGGAGGCCGTCGTTGCCGCCGAGAGCGAGCACGAAGATAGCGATGGGCTGGCGGAGAATCCAATCGATGCGGCGTGCGCCACCGGAGGTCGTTTCGCCGCTCAGTCCGGCATTGACGACGCGCCACGGGGAAGGGGTGGCCTCGATTTTTTGGCGGATGAGGGCGGGGTAGGATTCGGCAGCGGGGTCGTCCAGACCGTAGCCCGCAGTGAGGCTGTCACCGAAGAAAAGGATCGTGCGGGGCTCGGCGGGTTGGGCTGGGGATGGCACGGCGGAGGCACCGCGGGTGAACGCCAAGGAGCAGGTGATTAGCGTGAGAGCGAGGAGACGAAAGGGACGGGGGCGCGGAGTCATGCTGGCTTTTGTGTCGTTCGTGTCTTTCGTGGGCGGTTCTCATGAAAAGTGTTCAATCCATGCTGAAAGTCGAGCGACTGACCAAAACGTATCGCACCGCTGCGGGCGGCGAACTGACGGTGCTGCGCGAGGTGAGTTTCGACATTCTCGCTGGCGCGAGCGCGGCGATCGTCGGGCCGAGCGGCAGCGGCAAGACGACGCTCCTCGGGCTGTGTGCCGGGCTCGACCGACCCAGCAGCGGCACGGTGGGCATCGCGGGCGAGAGTATTGGCGAGATGAGCGAGGATGCGCGGGCGCTGGTGCGAAATGCCCACGTGGGCTTTGTGTTTCAAAATTTCCAACTGATCCCGACGTTGACGGCCTTGGAAAATGTGCTCGTGCCGGTGGAGCTGGCCGGTGACTCCACGCGCGAACCCGAGGCGCGGGAGTTGTTGGGGCGGGTGGGGCTCGGAGAGCGCTACGAGCACTATCCGGTGCAACTTTCCGGCGGTGAGCAACAACGCGTCGCCTTGGCGCGGGCGTTTATGAACCGGCCGAAGATTTTGTTTTGTGACGAGCCGACCGGGAATCTCGATGGTGCCACGGCGGCGGCGATGGTGGATCTGATTTTCGGGCTCAACCGGGAGAAAGGCACGACGCTCGTGCTCGTGACGCATGACTTGGAATTGGCGAGGAAATGTCAGCGGATCATCCGGCTCAAGAGCGGAGCGGTGGTGAGCGATGAGACGGCGTGAGCGTGGGACGGAGAAAGACGGAACGGAGGGAGGCCCACGGAACATACGGAATACACGGAAAATCGGCAGCAGAGAAAGCGGAACAGATTCGGGACGTGCGGCGGAAATATTTTCGGCGAAACCAACAACCAACGAAAGGACGACAACCATGAGCAAACTAATGCTGGAAAAAGAAACCTATGAAATCCTGGGGGCGTGCTTTGAGGTTTATAGGGAAAAGGGGTGCGGATTTTTGGAGGCGGTCTACCAGGAGTGTCTGGAGATCGAGTTTGAGCTGAGAGGCTTGCCGGCGCGGGCGCTGGTGCCGTTGCCACTGACTTACAAGGAACGGTTGCTGAAAAAGAAATACGAGGCGGATTTTATCTGCTTCGACACCGTGTTGGTGGAGCTGAAGGCGGTTTCAAAAATCACCGACGAGCATCGCGCGCAGGTGCAAAATTATCTCAATGCGACCGGGCTCAGAGTCGGGTTGCTGGTGAATTTCGGGCACTTCCCCTTGGTCGAGCATGAGCGGTTCGCGCTCTGATTTTTCCGTGTCTTCCGTGTGTTCCGTGGGCCACTCCTCCTTCTCCGCATGAACTTCATCCTCAAAATGGCGTGGCGGGATTCGCGGGCCTCGCGGCGGCGGTTGGCGCTGTTTTCGCTGTCGATCGTCCTCGGGATCGCCGCGCTCACCGGGATCGGATCGATGGGTGAAAACCTGCGCCGCACGGTCGAGTTGCAGACGAAATCGCTGCTGGGATCGGACCTCGCGGTGACGGCGCGCAAGGCATTTGACGAGGAGGCGATGAAGTATTTTCGCGGCGTCGGCGGCGAGGTGGCGACCGAGGTGGCGTTTCCCACGCAGCTTAATTTCATGAAAGGTGCCGGCGAACGGAAGCTCGTTCAGTTGGTCGCGATGGCCGGCGGATTCCCCTTTTATGGCGACTTGGTTACGATGCCCGCGGGGGCGTTGGCGCAGTTGGCCGACGGAAAATCTGCGCTGCTCGAGGAAACGCTGCTGGTACAATTCGGGGTGCAGGTGGGTGACGAAGTGCGGCTGGGCGCAGCCTCGTTCAAGGTGGCCGGGGCGCTGAAAAAAATCCCGGGCGACGCGGCGGTGATCGCGTTGTTTTCACCGCGTGTGTTCATCTCGCCGGCGGGCATGGAGGCGACGGGACTGTTGAAGAAAGGTGGGTTCACACGGCATCGCGTGCATTTCAAACTGCTGCCCGAGGTCGATGGCGACGCGCTCGCGAAGACCATGAAGGAGACGTTTCGGGGCTCGCGCTTTCAGTTCGACACGGTTGAAGAGCGCAAGCGTCAGCTCGGGACGACCCTGAAAGATATCTACTCGTTTCTGAGTCTCGTCGGTTTCGTCGCGCTGTTTCTCGGCGCTGTGGGTGTCGCGAGCGCCGTGCATGTTTACATTAAGCAGAAGGTCGCGACGGTGGCGGTGCTGCGTTGCCTCGGTGCGAGCGGGCGGACCGGATTCGCCATCTATCTGGTGCAAGGCATCGGACTCGGCGTGGTCGGCTCGGTAGTCGGGGCGGCGCTGGGCGTGGCGGTGCAGTTTGTGTTGCCGATGGTGATGAAGGATTTTTTGCCGTTCGAAGTGGAGCTATTCATTGCGTGGAGTGCGCTCGCGAAGGGCGCGGCGGCGGGGCTCGTGATTTGCGTGCTGTTCACGCTGCTGCCGTTGCTCACGGTGCGGCGGGTGTCGCCGCTGGTGGCGTTGCGCTCGGCGCTGGGTGAGACGGCGCGGATGGACCCGCTCACGCCGGTCGTTTACGTCGCGATCACGGCGGCCGTGCTGGGCTTCGCGGTGTTGCAAACGGGGAATTGGAAGACGGGCCTGGGCTTCACCGGAATGATGGCGCTGGGCTTCGGTCTCCTCGGCGGCATGGCGAAACTGGTTTCGTGGGCGGCGAAGAAATTCGTGCCGCGCAAACCGCTCACCTACGTGGTGCGGCAAGGGCTCGCCAATCTCCATCGTCCGAACAACCGCACCGTGCTGTTGCTGCTCTCGCTGGGGCTCGGGACTTTTTTGATGATCAACCTCGTGCTCGTGCGCGCGACGATCCTCGAAAAAATCATGGGCGTGGGCGCGGGCGCACGGCCGAACCTGATGTTCTTCGACGTGCAGGAAGACCAGTTCCCTAAGCTCGAAAAAATCCTTAAGGACAACGGCACGCCGATCACGGTTTCGGCGCCGATTGTGACGATGAAGATCGAATCGCTCAAAGGTCGTCCGGTGGCGGAGCTGTTGAAGGAAGAAACGATGGTCACCAATCGCGGGCCTGACGGTGGACGGGATGGCCGCAAAGCAGGGAAGGGCGGCGGCGGCTTCCCAATGCGCTTCGGCGCGGCGGCCAAGAGCGAGCCGTCGGTGCGCGACAGTGGGCGCATCCCGGCGTGGACGCTGACGCGTGAATATCGTTCGAGCTACCGCGCCAAGATCGACGAGTCGGAAAAAATTTCCTCGGGTGCATGGATCGGTCGTGCGAAGGCCGGCGAGCCGCGCGTGCCGGTATCCGTGGAGGAGGGACTTGCGAAGGACCTGCAACTCGCGCTCGGCGACGAGATCGTCTTCGACGTCCAAGGTGTGCCGATGCGGACCTATGTCGCGAGTTTTCGGACGGTGGAGTGGCAACGCATGCAGCCGAGTTTTTTCGTGCTGTTTCCGGAAGGCGTGCTCGAGCCCGCGCCGAAGACCTATGCGGCCGCCCTTCGGGCCGCCACGCCGGCGGATGCCGCGCGCGCGCAGGTGGCGGTGGCGCGGGAGCTCCCGGGGATTTCCGCGATCGACCTCGCGCTGATCCTCCAAACCTTTGACGGCATCTTCGCCAAGGTGGCGTTTGTGATCACGTTCATGGCGGGCTTCAC
>CAMATV010000360.1 GCA_945861235.1 Opitutus sp. GAS368 | reverse complement strand
CAAAAAGGCACGGCCAGCGTCAACGACGACGTCGCCGTCGGCTACGCCGTCAATCTCGGCAAGTTCAACGCGAGCGGTCCCAACAGCGAACTCAACCGCGGCAACACCGGCCTCACCGCCGTTTACGACAAGAAGCTGAACTCCGTCTTCAGCACGCGCCTTTCCGCCAACACCTACCAAGCCCGCCGTTGGGACTTCAACTACGTCAACCAGTGGGTTGCGTTCACCATCAACCCCGCCCTCGCCACCACACCCGTTCGCACCGCCCGCGCGGCCACGCCCAGCCGCGGCCGAATCTTCGAGGATGGCGGCGGCTTCCAAGGTGACCTGCTCGCCCACTACTGGACCAACGACCGCAAGATCGAGCACCGCACGCTCGTCACGATCGACCTCAACGACTACTACCAGTGGAACCCGACGCTCACCTACGCCGCCGCTACCAATCCTGATCTCGTGGCTTGGAGCACCGCTCGCTTCGTCAATCTCGACGCCAACGGGAATCCCACCGCGCCGATCGCTTATTTCCCAAAGCGCAGCCAGGACTCACCCGGTGAAGTGCTCACGCGTGACGGCCGGAAGCACACGACCACCCGCGGCGGAAATTTCCGCCAGCAGTCCGCCTTCTTCGGCGGAGACCTCCTTTCCTTCGCCGGCTTCCGCTATGATTCGGTCACGCACCAGCACCGCGACAAGCTCACCGCTGCATCCTCTTTCACGCCCTTCATCCCCGGCTACGTCGTCGGCCAGGTGGTCCGCCGCGAGATCAACCAGTTCAAGCCCAACGTCGGCGTGAACTACAAACTCACCCCCGCGATCCGCGTCTTCGCCAACTTCAGCGAGAGCTATTTCCTCGATCAGGGCGACGCCGCGATCGACATCGCCAATACCGCCTACAAGTCCGAAATCGCCAACGGCTACGACTACGGATTCAAGGGCACGCTCCTCAACGACCGCCTCTCCTACACCGTGAGCGGCTATTACATCAACCGCGAGAACGTCCGCGTGACCGATCTCGAGGAAACTCCGCGCGGCTCCGGCACCTTCATCGACGTGACGCGCAACGCCGGCAACCAGCTCGTGCGCGGTTACGAAATAGATTTCAACTGGCAGGCGACCGCCGCGTTTTCCGTCCTCGGCAGTTATGGCAATGTGCATTCGATCTACACCGATTTCGGTTCCTCGTTCCCCGCCGCCGTCGGCCGCCCCGTGCAATTCATCGCACCCTATAACGGCAGCCTGAGCGTGAAATATACGCCCGTCCGCGGCGCCGCCAAGGGTTTCTCCGCCAACGTCGGCGTGACCTTCGTCGGCACCACGCCCACCGATGCGCCCAACGCTGGCGACACTTACGCCACCACGTCTGGCACGGGGGCGCGCGTCGTCACTCGTTCCACCGGCCAGTGGGCGCTCCGCGCACCCGCCTATCGGCTGTGGAGCGCCGGTCTGCGCTACCAACTTCCCGGCAAGTCGGCGACGACCCACACGTTCGCAGTCAACGTGAACAACGCCCTCGATCGGCAATACTTCAAGGCCGGCAGCAGCGCCGCCACCCGCCTGCGCGGCGAAGACCGCGCGGTGTTTTTCACCTACACGCTGAACCACCGCGGCACTAAGTTCTGACCTCACTCTCCCTGCCGTCCGACTCCTCTATGAAATCCCGTCTTCTCGCCCTCGCGCTCGGCAGCTTCGTCGCCGTTTTTGGTGCCCTCGCTGCCGATAAACCCAACATTGTCTTCATCCTCGCCGACGATCTCGGCATCGGAAACGTCGGTTGTTACGGAGCCGACGCGACCGTGAAGACGCCCCACATCGACGCCCTCGCCCGAGGTGGCACGCGCTACTCGAACGCCTACACCGTCCCGCTCTGCGGCCCATCGCGCGCCGCGATCCTCTCGGGACGTTACGCGTTTCGCACTGGCGCGACCAACCAGGACGCCACCGGCGAGATGAAGCCGTCCGTCGAGACGTTCTTGCCGAAAACTCTGAAAACCGCCGGCTACGCCAGTTCAATGATTGGCAAATGGGGCCAGCTCCCGCTCGGCCCCGCGGAATTCGGTTTCGATGAACACCTGAAGTTTCAGGGCAGCGGCATCTATTGGAACAGTCAGGCCAAAGGTAAGAACTACTTGGTGAACGCCCAATCCGTCCCGCTGCGCGACAAGGAATATCTGCCCGACGTCATGCACCACCACGCCGTCGATTTCATGACGCGGAATCGCGAGAAGCCCTTCTACCTCTATTATTCGATGTCGCACATCCACGGGGAAATCCTGCCCACGCCAGACAGCGCCCCTGACAGCAAAGATCTCTACGCCGATAACATCGCCTACATGGACAAACTGGTGGGCCAGCTCGTCGCCGAACTCGATCGGCTGAAGCTCCGCGAGAAAACCCTCATCGTCTTTTTCGGCGACAATGGCACCGGTGGAAACTACTCCGAGCGCGCCACGGTCAACGGGCGCCGCCTTTCCGGCGCCAAGGGCGACATGCTCGAGGGCGGGGCGCTCGTGCCGATGATCGTCAACTGGCCGGGCAAGACTCCCGCGGGAAAAATCTGCACCGACATGGTGGACTCCACCGACTTTTTCCCGACGTTTGCTGAGTTCGCCGGGGCGAAGCTCCCCGCCAACACCGTCATCGACGGCCGCAGCATGGTCGCGCAGTTTCGCGGCGAAAAAGGCCAGCCGCGCGACTGGGCTTTCGTCCAACTCGCCCGCAAGTGGTACGTGCGCTCGACCGGCTGGAAGCTCAACCAAGCCGGCGAACTCTACGACATGAGTGGCGCACCGTGGGGCGAGAAACTCGCTCCGGCCGACACCAAGGACCCTGCCGCGCTCGCCGCCCGCCAACGCCTTTCCGCTGCCCTCGCTCAGTTGAACCCGGCTGGCGGCATTCTCGACAACGGCGACGGCTCCGGCCGCCATTCCAAGAACGTCGAGGCCAAGAAAAAGAAATCCGACTGAGCCTCTGAGCCGTCCAGCCGAAAACCATACTCGTGAAAACTGTCTCGGCTGTCCTCCTGTCGCTCGCGTGGGCACTTCCTGTCGCAACGCTCGCGGCCCGCGACATCTTCGTGCCCGGCCCGGCCCAGCTGTCCGGCGCGCTCAAAGCCGCCAAGCCGGGAGATGTCCTTACCCTCAAGAACGGCATTTGGAAGGATGCGAAACTGGTCGTCAGCCAAGGCGGCCGAGCCGGCCAGCCGATCGAAATTCGCGCCGAGAGTCCCGGCGGGGTGACGCTGAGCGGCGCTTCATTTCTCGAAATCAACGCGCCCTACGTGACCATCGACGGCCTCCTGTTTCACGGCGGCGCAACCACCCGCGCTTCGGTGATCCAGTTCAAGTCCCACCATGGCGTCGTCCGGCACACGGCGATCATCGACTACAACCCCCCTGCGTTCGAAACCGAATGTTACTGGGTGTTCTTCGCGGGCGACCATAACCGTGTCGACCGCTGCTATTTCAAGGGGAAGAACAATGCTCATCCCCTCATCGGCAACGCCATCGAGGCGAGCCGCCACAACACCGTGAGCCGTTCGTATTTCAAGCACATCCCCTATCTCGCGAATGCCAACGGCCGCGAAATCATCCGCGTCTGGGGCTCAGGGAAACTCGAGGAACGCGACGACGATGGCGCGTACTTCACAATCGAGGGAAATCTCTTCGACCACGCCGACGGCGAAGGCACCGAGACGATCTCGCTGAAGTCGAATCACAACGTCGTGCGGAACAATACCGTCATCGCCACCCGCGGCGGCATCAACATCCGTCGCGGAAATTTCAATACTGTGCAAAATAACATCGTTCTCGGCCAGGGCGTCGCTGGAGCGCACGGCCTGCGGATGTCGGGTCGCGGCAATCTGGTGCAGGGAAATTTCGTTTCCGGCTGCGACTACGGCATCCGGGTGGCCTGCGGCGAGTTCATCGCCGAGGCGTTGACGCCGCGTTACACGCCCGATGTGAAGCCGAACAGCAAACGCACGGCCCAGGTGCGCATCCCCACTTATCCGCAGGTGCGCGACCTCGTGCTCGCCGACAATGTGTTGGTCGGGATTTCCGGTCCCGATTTGGAGATCGGCTCATCCTACAAGGGCCACTGGCCGGAATCGCAGCAGGTGCTCCTCCCCGAGGAGTGCGTCATCAAGAACAACCGCTTCGTGCGCCCGCAAGGCGGGGTGTCGGTCGTCGTGACGGCGGCCGAACGGACGGCGCCCTTGGATCGGTTCAACTTCAAGGCGAACGCCTACACGGGAAATGTC
>CAMATV010000359.1 GCA_945861235.1 Opitutus sp. GAS368 | reverse complement strand
AGAACTTCAAGGCGGCGCTCAACGACGGCCTGCGCCGCGGCCTCGCGCACCTCGCCCCCACCGTCGCACCCGCGCCGTTCGTCGTAAAAGCCCGCCCCATGGGCCTGCGGGCCGGCTTGGATCCGTCGCGCCTGCACGATCTCGCCGATCACCTCGAGGCCGAGACTTTTGCCGTCACGACCCGCAAGCTCCGCAGCGCGTTGAAAAAATGATCGTCCCCGACGCCAACCTCCTGCTCTACGCCTACGACGCCGAGAGTTGCTTTCACAAAGCCGCTGCGCGCTGGTGGGCCGCGTTGCTCTCCGGTGTCGAACCGGTCGGCCTCAGCCCCGTTGTGGTTTTCGCGTTCCTTCGCTTGTCGACCCACGGGAAAGTGTTCGATCACCCGCTGACCGTGAAGGAAGCCAGCGAGCGCATCGCCTCTTGGTTGGCCCGGCCCAATGTAAGACTCCTCGTGGCCGGCCCCGGCCACGTCGCAGCGGTTTGCCGCCTGCTGTCCAAGGCGGGCACCGCCGGCAATCTTGTGACCGACGCCCAAATCGCCGCCTTGGCATTGGAGTATGGAGCCACGGTCCACTCCGCGGACACCGATTTCGCCCGCCTCGCCGGCGTGAACTGGGTAAACCCTTTGTTAAGATAACCCGATTCACCGCCAATCAACGTCCCAAAAAAACTCCGATCCCCTCCCCCATGCCCTCCCTCCGTCTCCCCCTCTCCCCCGCTCTCCGTCTCTCGTTCTCCCTCCTCTGCTCCCTCCTCCTCTCGCTCGCAACCAGCCTCTGGGCCGCGCCCGCCACCGCCCTCTTCGACGGTCATTCGCTCACCGGTTGGGAAGGCGACGCGAAATGGTGGCGCGTCGCCGACGGCGCGCTCACCGGCGGCTCCACCACCGAAAAAGTCCCGCGCAACTTCTTCCTCGCGACCACCCGCTCATTTCAAAACTTCGACCTCCGGCTCACACTCAAGCTCACCGGCGATCCTGCGACCGGTATGATCAACAGCGGCGTGCAGATCCGGAGCCTCCGCGTGCCCGCCGACACCGAGATGTCCGGCTACCAAGTCGACGCCGGTGACAAATGGTGGGGCAAACTCTACGACGAATCCCGCCGCAACAAAGTCATCGCCGAGCCCCTCGATGCCGCTGCCGCCGATGACGCCGTGAAAAAAGGTGGCTGGAATGAATACCGCATCCGCACGGAAGGCCCCCGCATCCGCGCCTGGATCAATGGCGTGCCGACCCTCGACTTCACGGAAGCGGACCCGTCCGTCGCCCTCGACGGCAAGATCGCGCTCCAAATCCACAGCGGTGGCATCGCCCTCGTCCAAGCCAAGGACGTCACGGTGGAAGAACTCCCTCCCACCCCCGGCGCCCCCACCTGGGATAAAGTCGGCCACCCCAAGCCCCGCGACCCCAACGCGAAAAAGAAAAAAGCCGCGCTAACGCCCGCTCCCGCGCCGCCGTAAAAATAACCCGGCACGATTCGCTCGCGTGCCCGCTACTGCTCGCTCTCACCACTGCCGCGCAGCAGCTCGAAGGCGTCACGCCGCAACGATTCAATGAAAGGCGGGCGGCCGCTCGACGACGTGCCGCTTCGCGAGGGGAAGGCACGGCATGGCGGCGAACGCCAGCCCTCCACCGATCGGAGAGCGACTGCTCACTCGTAAATGGGGGCTCCACTGAATTGTGGTTACGGCTAAGCCGTGACGGGGCAGTCGGATGTAAGCAGCGAGCTTGCTTGCGCTCAGGGAAGCGCCCGCAAGCGGGCTCCTACCCAAGTCACCTTTCAGTTTTCGGCGCATGCAGTTGAGTGCCACTGCGTGCCAGCCCGCAAACCCTGATCGCTATGCGACGGGAGAATTCCGTAACCAAATCCGGCCGCAAAACACCGTGAACGTTTGCTGCGGAGGGACAACGGGTAGGCCAATGGTAAAGTTGCTTCCGTAGGCTTGACTCGCGATGCAAACTGAACCAACTTTTGGCATGTCCACCGTTACCGCAGAAGCCGAGGCAGTCATACCCGCCGTCGTCCGGTTGGCTGCCGACCGCGGATCACCACCCGCAGCTATGGCAGACCTGTTGGTGAGGGCATTCGACGAAGCGTATCCCACACGGGACCGCACTGTTCAGGTCGCCCGCTTTGTCGTCGCCGGCCGGGTCGGTCGTCTCGAGCTGCTCAGCGAGGAGGGTGGCTGCGTCCCCTCCACAGGTGCGGCGGCGCTGTATTTGGGTCACCACCCCAGCAAAAAGCCCAACCCGGAGACAGTCCGGAAGGCCGCGCGCGAAAACCGGCTGATTGCCATCCGCGACGGTCACGGAGAGATCCTGTTTCCTGCGTGGCAATTTGCGTCAAGCGGAGGCGCCCTCGGCGGTCTTGCTGCCGTCTTGAAGGAGCTTTCGCAGAGACCCGGATACTCGGAAATCACGCCTTTCGTCTTCTTCCTGCAACATCACGCCAGAACGGCAGGACGTCCGCTCGACGCGTTGCGGGAGGGAAGAATAGACGACGTTGTCGCCGCCGCCATCGCCGCGCGAGACTGAGTTTCCAGCGGCCATGACCTGCACGAACTCGCGGCAATGGCGGATGCCGGTGCCAGGTTTTAGCGCGCTGCCCCTTGCGACGAAGACAGTCGCGCCGGCCGTGTGGCACAACCTCCGCTGGGAAATCCACGCCAACCGCACGAACCTCTATTTCGCGTCGAAGACGGCACGCCTCACTCCCGCGAGCGGCAAAGTCCCGTGTCTCTACCTCTCACCGAGCGAGCGGGCTAGCTTCAGGGAACTCTACGGCGATACGTTTAGCGTCGAGCGCGAGAATGGCCGCACGCCCTACATGGAGGCATCCGCTTTCGTTCAACGGTCGTTTCTGCAGGTGAGCGCGCCCGAACTCCTCCTCGCCGATCTCACGTCCGGGAAGGCGATGGACGATATTCACCTGGACTTGGGAACGCTCTACGCCGCCGACACGGAATATCCCCGCATGTTCGCCCAGGCGATCTTCGATCACCCGACCAAAGTCGACGGGATCTTCTACGAGAGTCGGCACACGAAAGAGCACTGCGCGGTGATCTGGTGCAACCGAAGGCCGGCACTCGTCGACGTTCCTTTCGATCACACTGGCAACCTCGCAGACCGAGCCACCCTCGCGGGGTCCGGAGCGAACATCTTCGAGGAGCAGGTTCGCGTCGTCAGTTGATCGCCACGAGACGGCCTGCCGGCTCCTAAGAAACCGCCACTGCTGGGAGCGTGGCGGCAAGCGGGCTGGTCAGTCTCCGAAAAATTTTCCTACCAAAAAAATTTTCCTGCCCCAAATTCCGGGGCTCGGGACCAAGGTCTTCCACCCGTTGAAGGTGCTTGGGCAGGAGGATTTCACGGGTAGGGCACAACCATGCGCTGACTTCTTTTTCGGCAAAAAAATGTGCGGTAAAAGATGAGGACTTCGGTTCTCTGCATTTTTTACTAGGAAGATTTTCCCCGCCGCAGACAGGCGGGACTACGAACTCGGGAAATCGGTGTTTCTTCACGGGAGAGGGCCGGATGCGCGGAGCGCGGGTAAGACGACTCGGCCTCGTTCCTCTCAAAAAATAACCAAATAACTGCAACGGCACGCGTCCAATCGGCGGCCCTACACGAGCCCTGACAGGAATCCCCACAGATTCAGGACTCCGCAGAGTTCTGAGCTGCAGCCTTTCAATCTGCCGAACCCTGAATCTGCGGGAAAATCATTTTATGGGGATTACTCCTCAGGGCACTTCGTACACTTCCACGATCGCCGTGCCACCGGCGCCACCGACTCCGCTCAGTCGTGCGCTGTAGGCCCCCGCCGGCAAGGTCATCAACAAGACCGCGTCCTTCGTATCGTTGCCCGCGAGGGCGAAGGCACCCACGGAGCGCGCGACGTTCACGACCTGCTCGTCGCCACCCCAGTTGTCGTTTTCGCCAATCTTTTTTCCGCCGTTGTCGTTGTCAAAAAGCTCCAGTTTCGGATCGGGCATCACGCCCTCTACCCCGAGCGCACCCAAGGATGGACCGACGGCGCGCACGAGTACCGTCCGGGCCGAGAGTCCGCGCAATACGAAGCCGACGACGAGCTCCCCGGCGGTGTCGAGTTGCGCGCGGGTCGAGAGATTCACCAGCCGCGGGGTGGTCGCCGTGCGCGCGCTGCCGGCGGCATCATAAATCTCGGCAATGACGGTGCCGCTGGACGAACCTTTGCCGGCGACTTGGACGGTGTAGCCGCCGACGCGGAGACCCGGCGCGAGCGA
>CAMATV010000358.1 GCA_945861235.1 Opitutus sp. GAS368 | reverse complement strand
ATCTCGCCGAGGTGCTGGTGGAGCTCTGCGAGCGGCGGGAGGTGTGTGGCGTGATGCATTGGGCCGGCACGGAACTCGTCTCGCGGTATGCCCTCGGGGTGAGCATTCGCGAACGCTTCAAACTGACGGCAGCACAAGCGCCGATCACCGCCGTGACGCGGGTAGAAACACCCGAGGCGGCCCAGCAGCGGCAGGCGTGTCTCGCGTTGGATATTTCACCCTTGGCAGGAAAACTAAAGACCCGGCCGCAAGCGGTGGCAGAGCAAGTCGAAGGACTCAAAGTGCCGGTGCCGGTGCGGGAGTGGTATTTGAACTTCGCGGGTTAGGGCTGGGAACGCGAAAATTTACGACGCTTTGTCGGCGGCTTGCTTCGGGGTAGCCCTGCTCGTGAGAGCTGGGATGGCGGGAGCTGGGATTGCGAGAGCTGGGATTGCGGGAGCTGGCAGGCGATCTATCCCGCCTCTCACGAGGCGGGCGACCGTGAGCCGGCGGATGGCGCGTTGCAGCGGGTCGCACCACCAGCCTAAAAACTACTGCAGGCGCAAATTGAGTTTGGTGTTTTTCCAGGTTCTCCGCCTCTGTAGCGACCCATGACTCTGGAGATTCTCCCCACCCGCAGCAGCGGCGCCGCCGAAAACATGGCCACCGATTTTCTGTTGTTGCAGCGCTATCCGCGCGCGACGCCGCGGTTTCGGCACTACGGGTGGCGCGGTCCGGCGTTTACGTTCGGCTACTCGCAGAAGATCGCCTTCGTGCGCGAATCGCTCGCGGCGGTGGAGTCACCCTTTGAGCTGTGTCGGCGGGCGACGGGCGGCGGCGTGGTCGATCATCGCGACGACTGGACGTTTGCATTGGTGATTCCGCGAGGGCATCCGTTGGAGGAATTGCGGGCGACGCAGAGCTATCGCGAGGTGCACGAAGCGCTCGCGGCGGCGCTGCGAGCACAAGGCGTGGCGGCGGTGACGAAACCTTGCGTGAACGAACCGGTGAGTGAGGGAGCGCCGGCGGGGCCGGCGGGCGTGTGTTTTCAGCGCGCGGAAATTTACGATGTCGTGCACGGAGACACCGGCGAAAAAATCGCGGGTGCGGCGCAGAAGCGGAACAAGCACGGACTCCTCTTCCAAGGATCACTCTGGCGACCGGCCGCAAACGTGGGCAGCGCGGCGGTCGATTGGGAAGAATTCGAGGAAGATTTTGTCGCACGGCTCGCCGTGATTCTCGGCGGGGAGGCCCACGCGACCCCGTGGCCGGATTTGCACGAAGACGAAATGACCGGCCTCGTGGAGCAGTATGCGTCAACGGAGTGGACGGAGTCGCGGTAAACGCGGAAGCAGCTTCAGCGGAGAAGGCACGGAAACTCTTGCGAAAGTTTACCGCGTTGGCCGGTCATGAATTCTGAAAAGAGGGACAAACGCTGAGCGATCGCAGCCGGTTCGCGGATCTGAGCAAGCTACCTTCGTCAGCGACGACCGCTGTCTCTTTGCTGGGACTGGCCGTTTCCTCCGGAGGAAAACTCGCGACGTTTGATCGGAAAATTCCAGCGGGGTTCGTGGTGGACGGGAGCAGTGCTTCGGAGCTCATTCCCGCGCAATGACGCCAGCGGAAAAACCACCGCGCCGAATTTTCCTCCTCGTGGCCTGCCACCAATCTGGGATTTTATTTTCCCTCATGGGCGGTGGGGAGGGCCGAGCGTTTAGGCGGAAGGACGTCCAAAGTCCTCGAGGTAGTGGGCGATGAGAACGTTCAGGGCCGGAGGCGACGGGAGGCCGAGGGCGAGGGCGCGGGAGCCGTCGATGGCGACGGGCCAATTAGTCACAATGCCTTGGATACGGGCGTCGGGCGCGTCGACGATCGGGCCGAGCGTAAGGCCGCGCTCGGCGGCGACCTGCCGGAGGGCCGATTCGGCGAGGGCGGGCGTGACGGTGTGGGCCGGGAGGACGTAGGCGCGATCGTCGGCGAGGGCGGACCCGGGGACCTCGTGGAGCGCGATGAGCGATGCGATGACGGTGCGATAACCGGTCATGGGGTGGCCCTGATCGCGGCGCACGGGGAGCGCGCAGGGTTGGCCCGCGAGCG
The DNA here is from genome assembly GCA_945861235.1 of Opitutus sp. GAS368. Taxonomy (GTDB): domain Bacteria; phylum Verrucomicrobiota; class Verrucomicrobiia; order Opitutales; family Opitutaceae; genus GAS368. Next base: position 2,195 of record CAMATV010000358.1, on the reverse strand, counting down.
GTTCGCGGAACATGCCGCTGGCCCAACTCGACGCGGCGGCATTGGGTTGGCCGGGGCGAATGATGACGGTCGGGAGGCGGGCGGTACGGCCGTCGAAGTGGCCCTTGCGGGAGTGATCGTTGATGAGGAGTTCGCAGATCGCCTTGGTCATGCCGTAAGTGGTGCGCGGCGTGAGTTTGGTGGCGTCGGTGTTGATGGGCGAAACGGTCTCGCCGCTGTAGCAGGCGATGCTACTGGCGAAGACGACGCGGGGCCGGGAACCCGCTGCGAGCGTGATGGCGCGGGCGGCCTCGAAGACGTTACGCCCGCCGTCGAGATTGACGCGCAGGGCATCGTCGAAGCGCTGTTCACATTCGCCGCTGACCATCGAGGCGAGATGAAAAATCGAGGCGACGGACGTGTCCGGAGCAGTGAGGCCGGCGGCGGCGAAGACGGTGGCACGGTCGGAGATGTCGCCGGTGAGTTGGGTGACGCGGATCGTGGGATGCGCGGCCGCGGGGCGGTGAAACGCGGCGTCGAGGAGGACGATTTCCGTGAGGGGCGCGGGTGCGCCGGAAGGACCGGTGAGGGTGCCGCGGGTGAGGAGGGCGGAGCAGAGTTGGGAGCCGAGGAAGCCGCCGCCGCCGGTGATGAGGATACGCATGGGGAAAGTGAGGGGGGATGGAGAGAACGAGAGAGGGAGAGGGAAGGTGAGAGTGAGGGTGCGGTGGTAACGAGATCGGCCAAGGCAGGGTTTAACCGCTCATTTTCGCTAATGATCGGAATCAAGGGCGGGGCGGGAGCGTGCGTGCCTCGCCTAATCGGCGAAGCTCGAAAGCGGGCGGGCGTGGAGGTCTCGAAGGGTTTTTGATGGCGACGGCGAGCGGCTCAGATCGGGCTCGGGGAGTTTCGGTGTCAGCAGGTCAGGAGTGCATGATCTGGCCGCCGTCGATGTTGAGGGTTTGGCCCGTGATGTTCTTCGCGTGATCGGAGGCGAGGAAGACGGCCATGGCGGCGAATTCGGCGGGGGTTTGCCAGCGACCGAGCGGGGAAATCTTGCGGATTTTTTCTGCGGCCCAGTCGGTGTAGGGCTGGCGGGAGGACGCGGGGAGGTTGGCCTGACCGGCGGCCCAGACGGACTCGTTGAGGGCGGTCTGCACCATGCCGGGGGCGAGGGCGTTGACGCGGACATTGTGCGGGGCGAAATCCTTGGCGGCGCATTGCATGAAGTTGATGAGGCCGGCCTTCGCGGCGCTGTAGGGCGGATCCGTCTGCGAACCCATCTGACCGGCGACGGATGTGAGGACCAAGTAGGAGCCGGCGCCGCGCGCGATCAGGCCCGGGGCGAAGGCGTGGGCGACGTTGACGGCACCGATGAGATTGATGTCGAGCACGCGCGCCCAGTCGGACGGGGCGAGATTCCAAAACGGAAAGCCAAATTTACCGGAGCCGACACCGACGGTGAAGACCACGTGGCTGATGGCAGGGAAGGTCGCGGCAAAGGCCTTGAGCTCTTCGAACGACGTGACGTCGCCGAGGGTCGTCTCGAAAGCAGCGGACGTGCCCGGAAAGGCGCGATCGAAACCGCGGACGTGGCAGCCCTCGGACAGAAAACCCTCGGCGATGGCGCGGCCAATGCCGTTGGAAGAGCCGATGACGGCGACGTGTTGGCCGGTGAGGTGGAGGTGCATGGTGAAAATCGCAGCGTGGTACGTAGGCTCGACTGCTTCGGAGATTTATTGAACGTCAGACGCTTTAACCAAGGTCAGTACGCATTCGAGGTGGCGGGTTTGCGGGAAGAGGTCGAAGGGCTGGGCGGCGGTCAACGTGTAGCCGGCGGCGAGGAACGCTTTCAGGTCGCGCATTTGCGTCGCGGGGTCGCAGCTGACGTAGACGACGGCGCGGGGGGCGTAGGCGAAGAGTTGTGACAAAAAGGCTTCATCGCAGCCCTTGCGCGGCGGGTCGATGATCACGGCGGTGTCGGCAGCGGCGAAGGCGGCCGGGGCGGCAGGCGTCGCGAGCGTCGAGAGGCCGGCGAAGATTTGCGCGGCGTCGCCAGCCTGGAAAGTGACGTTCGGAAGATTGTTCGCCGTGGCGTTTTCGCGGGCGAAGCGGATGGAGGATTCGCTCAGCTCGATGCCGGCGACGCGGGTGAACGACGGCGCGGCGGTGAGGGCGAAAAGGCCGCTGCCGCAGTAGGCGTCGACGAGATAGCG
>CAMATV010000357.1 GCA_945861235.1 Opitutus sp. GAS368 | reverse complement strand
TTCCACAAGTCGATCAAGGATTACATTCTGCGCGGCCAGGAACGCTCAATTATCGGCGCCGGTGCGGACAACGGCTACAACGGCGACTACGTCGGCTGGAGCGAAATCTCGTCGCTCAACGCCGGCACGGCGGTCGCGCAGGGCTGGGAACTTTCCTACCAGCAGCAGTTCACGTTTCTCCCCGGTCTCCTCAAGGGCCTCGCCGCGTCGGCCAACTACACGCGCATCGTCACGCACGGCGACTACGGCGGGACGACCTACCTCACGTCGCGCAACGTGGCGGGCTTCATCCCGACCTCTGGCAACGCGTCGCTCTCGTGGCGCTACCGCAAATTCAGCACGCGCCTGATCTACAACTACACCGGCGAGCACGTGGTGACGTACAGCGTCGCCAGCCCGGCGCTCAGTCAATATCGCTTCTCGCACAAGTCCGTGAACCTCGGCCTCGGCTACCAGGTGAACCCCGCGGTGAACCTCAGCCTCGACGTCGCCAATCTCACCAATGAACCGCAGGTGCTCTACCGCGGCTTCAAAGAACGCACGCAACGCACGATCTATAACTTCGTCACGATCACTGCCGGGGTGAACGGCCGATTCTGAACCGCATGCAACCCGTTCCGCGCCTTGTCCCGCTGGGTCTTGTCATCGCTTTCTTCATCGCGCTGTGCTTCGCGGCGGGGGCGGGTCGCCTCGCCGCCGCCGCCGCGGGCGAGACGCTCGTCTACAAAAAAGCCGGCGACGCCGAGCTGAAGCTGTTCGTCGAAAAACCGCCGGGCTGGAAGGCCGGCGACCGGCGGCCCGCGATCGTGTTCTTCTTCGGCGGCGGCTGGGTCGGCGGTTCGCCAAATCAGTTTCTCAAACAGAGTCAGCACTTCGCGATGCGCGGCTTGGTCGGCATCCGCGTGCAATATCGCGTGATTCCCAAGGGCGATGCAGGCCCGCCATTCGTGTGCGTCGCCGATGCGAAGTCAGCGCTCCGCTACGTGCGCGCGCACGCCGCCGAACTCGGCATCGATCCGGCGCGCATCGCCGCCGCCGGCGGCTCGGCCGGCGGACACCTCGCGGCCTTCGCCACGCTTGTGCCCGGGCTCGACGATTCCGCCGACGACCTGAAGGTCTCGCCGAAGGGCAACGCGCTCGTGCTCTTCAATCCCGTCTTCAACAACGGTCCCGGCCAGTGGGGCCACGCGCGCGTCGGCGAGCGCTACCGCGAGTTTTCGCCCGCGCACCACGTGACGAAGGACGCCCCGCCCGCGATCGTGTTCCTCGGCGATAAAGACGATCTCATCCCGGTGAGCGTGCTGGAGGATTTCAAAACGAAGATGGAGGTGGCCGGCGTGCGCTGCGACACACGCGTGTTTCCGGGCGCGGCGCACGGTTTCTTCAACAAAGACGCCGACGGCATTCCCGGCTTTTCGGAAACGCTCGCGGACGCGGATCGTTTTCTCGTCTCGCTCGGCTGGCTCCCGGCCAAGGCTACGCCATGACGCGCGCGCATTTCGTCCTGATACTCATCCTCGCAGTCGCCGGCTTGGGCAAACTTGCCGCCGCCGATCCGGCCCGGCCCAACGTGATCGTTCTTCTCGCCGACGACATGGGCTACGGCGATCCGCGCAGCTACAATCCCGCGTCGAAAATTCCGACGCCACACATGGACCGGCTCGCGGCGGAAGGCCTGCGTTTCACCGATGCGCACACGCCGGCCGCCGTCTGCACGCCGACGCGCTACGGTGCGTTGACCGGACGCTACTGCTGGCGCACGCGGCTGCAAAAGATCGTGCTCTGGACGGAATACGAAGAACCGTTGATCGAACCGTCGCGCGAGACCGTGGCGCGCGTGCTGCAGCGCGCGGGTTACCGTACCGGGGCGATCGGCAAATGGCACCTCGGTCTGAACTTCGCGAAACCCGGCGGCGGCTTTGTGCGCGGCAAACCCGATCACATGAAAGGCGGGGGCGGCACGCACGAAGTCGACTTCAGCCGTCCGGTGCAAGGCGGGCCGTCGGCCCTCGGCTTCGACCGCAGCTTCCTGCTCCCGGGCGGCATCAACCTCGAGCCGCATTTCTGGATCGAAGACGACCGCATCGCCGGCACGCCGTCGGTCTGGCGCGCCAACGGGGCGCCCACGCGGCCCGGCACTTCCGGCGTCGAAGTGCACGAAGGCTGGATGACCGAAGGATGGAGCGACGAAGCCATCGGGCCGACGCTCACGGCGAAAGCGGAAGGGTTCATTGCGGAAAGTGCCGCGGCGCAGCAACCGTTTTTTCTCTATTTCGCATCGCAAGCGCCGCACCGGAACTGCACGCCGCCGGAGTTCGCCCGCGGGAAAAGTCAGGCCGGCGTGCGCGGCGACATGGTCTACGAGTTCGATTGGACCGTCGGCCGCGTGCTCGCGAAACTCGATGAACTCGGGATCGCTGACAACACGATCGTGATCGTGACGAGCGACAACGGCGGGACGCCGACGAGCGACGAAGGCAAGGACTTCGGCCACCGGTCCAACGGAGAACTGCGCGGCTCGAAGGGCGGCCTGTTCGAGGGCGGTCATCGCGTGCCGTTTCTCGTGCGTTGGCCTGGGCATGCGCCGGCGGGCAAGACGAACGGCTCGCTCGTCGTGCTCACCGATCTCATGGCCACGTTGGCCGAACTCGTCGGCGCCAAACTCCCGGCGGGCGCGGCACCAGACAGCTTCAGCGTTTTGCCGGCCCTGCGCGGCGCCGCTATGGATTCCTTGGGGCGGCCGGCGGTCGTGCTGCACTCGGGCGCGGGCCATTTCGCGATTCGCGTCGGACCTTGGAAACTCATCTGCGACGGCCAGGTGAAGCCGCTGCACCTGTTCAATCTGGAACGCGATCCTCTCGAAAAAACCGACGTCCTCACCCGCGAACAGGACCGCGCCGCGCGTTTGCTTGTCGAGCTGCAGGCGATCCGCGCCGCTAAATCCTGAGCGGCGCCGAAAAGGTCTGCGACCGGAGCGCGCGATGGGATATTCGCAGTTCTTCGCGGTCGAAGGCGCCGCCGAACGACTCCGCGAGGTTGGCTGAAGACAGCGAAGGAGCTTGGCTTCGGGGTTTGGGCTGAAGCGGTGACCGAGTCCCGTATTTTCCTTCAACCGCTCGCTTTTGCACTGCCTGCGAAATCCCGCCCCGCCGCCGCGCATCCTGACGTCCACGTTTCGAATCGGCCCGTCCTCACCAATGCCCCCGGAGCGCCTCCACTGTCAGTCAGGCCAATGTCCTTCGCGGACCAGCCGAACGGGGTCGGGCTTTGGGGTTTGGGGTCAAACGATGAATGCGTCGCGTGTATTCCTCGCACCGCTTGGTCGCGCGTCGCGTCCTTGCCAAGCGCCTCCACGCGCGGCCGAAAGAAGCTCGTTCTGGCCCAATGTTCTCACCGCCGAACTTGTCGCCGCGAATCGTGCGCCGGAGAAGAAGCTCTCTGTCGTGCCCAGCCTTGACCTCGTCGTCACCCGCCTCGGCAAATTGCCGGGCCCGGCAATCGGGCCGACCTTCCTAAACGCGTTCCGGAAACAGCGGAGGCCCGGCACCGCGACCACCAGAGAATCGCTCCGAGGCCAGCAGTGAGCACCGGAACACTCACTGAAATGATCGGAACGACGACCGCCCCATCACCACGGACTGATGAGCGGGATCACGGACCGACCGTAGCGCCGGTAGTGCTTGAAGTGTTTGTCCAGCGTGAGCACGCGGCAGTCCTTGTGCACCTCGGAGAGCCGCACCAGACAGGCATCGGCGAGCGACATGGGCGTGTCGGCGTAGCGCTGCAGGAGCAACTCGATGCCGGCGGCTTCGGAAGCGAGCGTGAACGTCGCGTTCAGCAAGCCTTGACGCACTTTACCGATAATTTTCGCCGGATCGCCGCCCGCTCGCGCGTAGAGGAAACACGCCTCCGTGAGCACCGCCTCACACGTCATGAACGCTGGCTCCAGCCTCCCAAACTGGTCCGCCGACCATTCATGCCATTGATCGGTGGCACACAGCCAGGCGACCAGCGGCCCCGTATCGAGGAGGACGACCTCTCTCATTTGCCGAAGTCAGCGAAGTATTTTGGATTGGTCGAAAGGTCCGTTGGGCCTGAGACCGTGCCGCGCAAATCACCCATCGCATCGGCCATCGTGATGCGCTTTTTCGGCGTTCGCCCATTTCCTTGGCGCCGCAGCTCCAAAGCCTCGCGCACGAGGTCCGAGCGAGAGCGTCGGGTGCTGTTGGCTTCATCGACCAGCCACTTGGCCAGCGATTCGGGGAGTTTCACAGA
>CAMATV010000356.1 GCA_945861235.1 Opitutus sp. GAS368 | reverse complement strand
GCAAGGCCGCAATATTACCGGAGAGCCGCTCCGCTGGTTCGACACGCCGCCCGGCGTCGCCGAGCGCCGCCAGCGGATTCTTCGCCAGTATCAGGAATATGGAGCCAACTGGAATTTCGGCGTGAAGGGGACGTTTTGAGCGGGTGCGGGTGAAGCGGGCGACGATCACCGCGCAGCGGATCGGACAGTCCGATATCGAACGGGCGGTAATTCGAAAATACTGATTGCTGATTTACGCCTGAGTCGTTCCGGTCAGCGGTGATTTTCGACACCTCCGTCGGAAATCCTCCGGTGCACTACCGTCGCCGGAGATACTGTCCTCCCACCAAAATAAACCCCGCTATGACTATACCTGCCTGCTTCCGTCGGCGCTATGCTTTGCTGTTAACCCTCCTCTTGGGCTGGCTCCTCCCTGTCGGGGTCCTCAACGCTCAACCCGGCACCGGCACCATTCAAGGTCGGGTGTTTAATCCGGCCACCAAGGAATACGTCCGCAATGCCGAGGTGCGTCTGGAGGGCACGCAACAAGTCGTTTTCACCGAGAACGACGGCTCGTTTCAATTTCTCAACGTCCCGGCCGGTGAAGCCAAGATCGCCGTCACGTTTACGGGCTACAACACGATCAACGAGACCTTCACCGTCGCTGCGGGCCAGACCGCCGTGCGCGAGCTCAACCTCTCGAGCACGGCCGCTGCGCCGAAGACCAAGGACGGCACCGTGCAACTCGCCGCGTTCACTGTGTCGTCAGAGCGCGAGGGCAACGCCAAGGCCATCCAGGCCCAGCGCGCTGCGATGAACATCACCACCTCGGTTTCGTCCGACCTCTTCGGCGACGTAACGGCCGGCAATGTGGGCGAGTTCCTGAAATACCTCCCCGGCGTCGACCTCGACTACGTGGAACCGGAGGCGCGCGGCCCGCGACTCGGCGGCATGGATGGCCAATACGTGGGCGTCGCCGTCGACGGCATGCGCACGGCCAACGCCGACGCCAACCGCGGCGGCGGCGCCTCCTCCCGCGCCACAAGCTTCGAGGGTTTTTCCATCACGGCCATCGAATCGATCGAAATCAACTGGACGTCGACACCGGCCAACGATGCCGACACTCCCGCGGGCAACATCAACATGCGCACGAAGCGCGCCTTCGACCGTCGGGGCCGGCAGGTGACCTACAACTTCAGCACGTCCTTCAACAGCGAGGAATTCACGCTCAGCAAGACCGATGGGCAGCGCGGTGGCCCGGACCGCAAGTTCGGACCAAACTACACGCTGGTTTATGCCGAATCGTTCCTCAACCAGAAGGTCGGTGTCCTAGCCAGCCTGAGCCACTCCTTCCTGTATAATGAGCAGATGCTCATGACCAACACCTACAGCGGCAGCGCCGCGACCGATCCCGTCAACCCGCGTCCGTGGGTCACCCGCGTGATCGATTTCAAGGACGGGCCCCGGTGGGACACCAAGGACGCCCTTCTGCTCACGGCCGACTGGAAGGTCACGCCGCGTCTGGTCCTTTCGTTGAACATGATGTATACGGCCGCCTCGTTTGAGTTCTGGAATCGGAATTTCACGTTCACCGCCGCCAACGACAACAACAACGTCGCCAACGGCCGGCCGAGTATCCGTGGCGATGGCATCACCACTGTCGCGGTGGACCGCAACGCGACCGCCAATGTCGCCCAACTCGTCAACGGCGGCGGCACCTCGGACAAAACGACCTACTCGCGGCAGTATTCGCCGAAGTTCGAATACCGGCTTGGCTCACTGATCGTCGACGGAGCGATGGGGTTTTCGAAGTCGGTGAACAACTATGAGTCGCTTGAGCGCGGTTTCTCGAACAGCGAAGGCGGCACCGCGACCGGCGGATTTACGGCCACGCGCCCGAGCCAAGAGTCGTGGGAGTGGACCATCCGTCAGACCTCCGGCGCCGACTTCTTCGACTTGCGCAACTACACCAGCACCGACGCCCGCGCCGGCGGCACGCGCGTCAACAACGACGACCGCACGTGGACCACAGAGAAGTGGACGGGCACTCTGAACGCGAAGTTCGCGCCTCGGTCCTCCATCTTCCAGCGGTTCCCGACCATCTTTTCGGTCGGCTCGAAATGGGACGAAGAATCGCGCGACAACAATAACAACACCGACGTGAACATCTGGTCCTACACGGGCCCCGGAGGAAACACGACCACGGTGAACCCCACGACCGGGGCGAACCAAAACGCGACCTTCGGCCACTGGCTGAACTTGGGGCCGCAGTTTCAAGCCACGAACGTCTTCGAACTCGGGAAGACCAATGCGTTAACGTTATTCAACCTCAATGGCCAGCAAGGCATGGCGCCGCGCGTCAGCCGCTCCCACGTGTCCGATCTTTTTCACGCCCGCCCGGAACAGTTCACCTACATGGGCACGCCCGAGAACTACTACACCGCCTACGTCGCGAACAAACGCGACTTTCGCCAGACCGTCAGCGCGGGCTATGGCCAAGCCGATGTGAGGCTGACCTCCCAGCTGCGCGCGTTGTTCGGCGTGCGCTACGAGGAGACGCGCACCTTGGTCAAGTCGTTCGATCCGCGAACCCGGGCGGAGATCATCGCCGCCGGTTATGCGGTCAACGCCCCGGCCACCAGCGGCGGCCGCGCGCTCACGCTCGACGGCATCAAGTATCAATTTGAGAGCCAGCCGAAGAAAATCCGCCAGGCGAATTACCACAACTGGTTCCCGTCGGTGAACGTGAAATACCAAATCCTGCGGAACTTCGACTGGCAGGCTGGCTGGAACCAGTCCATCGGCCGCGCGCCCGTCGACAACCTCGCCGGCGTGACGGTCATCGATGAAGTCGCGCAGCGAGTTAATCTACCCAACGCCACGCTGCTGCCTGAATATCACAATAAATACCAGACCCGCCTTGGTTATTACTTCTCGGGTCGCTCCCCGGGCTCGGTTACTCTGGCGTTCAGCAAGACCACCTTCCGGAACACCATTCAGAGCTTCGATTACACGGCGGCCGAGTTTGGCAACGACGATCCCGATCTGGCGAACTACATTTTCCGATCGACCCGCAACCTCTCGGATCGCGTGACCACGACCAAGAACATGGCCCTGGGCTACCGGCAGACGCTCGGGTTCCTGCCCAGCGAGTATTTGCGCGGCGTGGGTGTGTTCGCGAATTACGATCGCACGTATGTGGGGCAAAGCGGCAACGGCTCCGGCGCACCGGCGCGCCGAGGCAACCTGACGCCGCACCGGGTGGCCGGTGGCGTGAGCTACAACTACCGTCGGTTCAACGGATCGGTGAATTTCGTCTGGGGCGCAGACCGACCTGATGGCGGCACCTACGGACAATATTACAGCCAGATCACCAAGGTGGACATCACGGCCAATTGGAAACTCCACAACTATGCGACGCTCTTTGTGACGGGTCGCAATATTCGCAACGCGCCCGACCTCTGGTATCGGTCGCCTCCCGGGGTGGAGCAGGGCAAGAGCCCCTATTTGCGCCAGATGGAGGCCTACGGTGCGAACTGGGCGTTCGGCGTCCGTGGGCAGTTCTGATCTAAGCGTTGGGTCCGTGAATTAGATTTCAGCGCCAGCCCTCGGGCTGGCGCTTTTTATTTCGGATTGCAGTGGGCGTGACGGCGGGACGTGACGACCCACGTGGGTCGCCCCGCCGGGGCGCCTCAGTACCGACGGCCCGTATGTTTCAGACTTTGCCATTGTAGGCCCGCCCGTTGGGTGGGCAACCCGGCCACCGGCCGGGCCCACAGCGGGCAACCCGGCCTACAGTCTAGAAACCAAAGGACGTTGGTATGAGTACCGAGCACTCCACCCGCTCACAGCGGCGCCCAGCGGCGAGTCATTCCAACGACTGTTGAAATTTATACTCCAGCCACGGGCGGGACGCCCGTGCCACGTTCCGAAAAAGTCCAGAGGTAGGAGCCCGCTGGCGGGCGATTTTTTCGGCCGGAATCGCCCGCCAGCGGGCTCCTACCTTCCAGCCGGTTAAGCTCAACCGGAGCGCAACTGAAAGTCACTGCAGGCAGGTTCCACGGGGGAATTTTGGGTTGAGCGTGGAATTGGAGCGCGCGGTGTGCTGGGGTGGAGCCATGAATTTGGCGACGATGGGTGAACTTCCTCCGGTGACGGTGCTCTGTGGCTTTCTCGGCGCAGGGAAGACGACGCTCTTGCGGCATTTGCTGGGACAGGCGGAGGGGCGGAGATGGGCGGCAGTCGTCAACGATGTGGCGGCGATCAATGTCGACGCCCAGGTCGTGCAAGGTGCGGG
>CAMATV010000355.1 GCA_945861235.1 Opitutus sp. GAS368 | reverse complement strand
CCCGCGGCTCGGCTGGGCATAAAAAAACCGCCACGGAAAAATCCGGGGCGGCTTGAAAATGAAACAGGCGACTTACTTGGCGACGTGACCGGAGACGAGCTTGGTCATCTCGAACATCGAGACGGCCTTCTTGCCACCGAAAACGATCTTCAACTTGTCGTCGGCATTAATCTGGGTGCGGACCTTCTTGTCCTGCAGACCATTTTTCTTGATGTAAGCCCAGAGCTTCTTGGTGAGCTCGGTGCGCGGGAGTGGGGCTGCACCAACGACGGCCGCGAGAGCGGCGTCTGGCGTGACCGGTTTCATGAATGCTGCGTTTGGTTTACGTGCTGCTTTTTTAGCCATAATGTTACTTTTGTTGGGATTTATCCGCTGAGACCATCATGGTTCTAGAGGGGAAAACGGTCCTTTGCCTAGGAGAATCTTCAAGTTTTTAGAGGCAATCTCCTCTCAGGCAGGCTCGTCCACCTGCACAAACTGCCGGTAGAGGGCCGCGTAATGCCCCCCGCCAGCGAGCAATTCGGTATGCGTCCCCCGCTCAATCACCCGCCCTTGGTCGAGCACGAGCACCAAATCCGCGTGACGAATCGTCGAGAGCCGATGCGCCACGACGAAGCTGGTACGACCCCGCAACAGCGTGACGAGCGCCTTCTGCAGTCGCGCTTCCGTGAGCGCATCGATCGAGCTGGTCGCCTCGTCGAGGATCACCAACCGCGGATCGGCCAGCAGCGCCCGCGTGAAACACACGAGCTGGCGCTGGCCGACCGACAGTCCCGCGCCGCGCTCGCCCACTTCGGTATGCAGCCCTTGCGGCAACGCCTCCAGCAGATCAAGACAGTCGAGCTGTTGCGCGGCCGCGCGCACCTCGGCTTCCGTCGCCTCGGGTCGCGCGAGCCGGAGGTTGGCCAACACCGTGCCGCTGAAGAGAAAATTCTGCTGCGGCACCATGCCCAGCTGCCGGTGGAGCGAATCACTGGTGATCGTCCGCACTTCGCGTCCATCGATGAACAACTCGCCGCACGTCGGTAGATAGAATTTTGCCGCGAGGTTGATGATCGACGTCTTGCCGCTGCCCGTGTGACCCACGAGCGCCACGGTCTGCCCGGGCTCCGCCACGAAATCCACCTCGTGCAAGACGAGCCGCGCCGGATCGTAACCGAACGAAATTTTCCGAAACTCTACGCGCGCGCCCTGCCCAGCCACCTTCGGCAACGCCACCGCGTCGGGTGCGTCCTCCCAGGCCGGCTGGGTGTCGATCAACCGGAAGACCCGCTCGGCGCCGGCCATCGCCACGAGCGCCTGATTGTATTGGTTGCCGATGACCGCAATGGGTGAAAAGAAGAAATTGGAGAGAAAGAAAAACGTGATGAGCGCATCAATCGACATCGCACCGTCGAAGACCCGCCAACCTCCGAACAAGAGCAGAATGGCCACGAAGAATTGGCTGTTGAGCTCGAGCAGCGGCGTGAGCTTCGCGGAGGTGCGCGCGAGCGCCATGTTGTAGCGGGAATGGTCCGCGAGCAGGCCGCGGAAGAGTCCGGCATTCGTCTCCTGCCGCACAAATCCCTGCGTCACCCGGATACCGTTGACCGACTCCGCGAGCGTTGCCGTGACCCGACTAAAGCTCTCCTGCGCGGCCCGCGTAAGGTGGCTGAGGCGCACGCGGAAATGGCGGTTCGCACCCCACAGCACCGGCGCGAGTCCCGCGACCACGAGGAACAGCACCCAGTCGCAGCGCACCATGACAATCGCCGTAAACACCATTTGCCCGAACTGGATTGCGCTCACGAACATCACGTCCTGGATGCCCACCCGCAGCGACTCCACGTCACTCGTCACGCGGCTAATGATCCGGCCGAGTTTTACCCGGTGGAAAAAACTCATCGGCTGGCGCTGCGTCTTCGCAAAGATCTCGGCGCGCAGTCCGTTGACGACGGTCTCACCAATCTCGAGCGCGAAACGTTGGCGCCAATGAAACAGCACATCCGTCGTGAGCGCGAGCACCCCGTATCCGAGTACCGCCCACGGCAACCCGCCGATGTCATGGTGGGCGATCGGTCCGGAAATGATAGCAGCCGAGGCCCAGATCAGCGCCGGCAACTGCGCCGAACGAATCACCGTGAGGACGAGCAAAATGTTCAGCTCGCGCTTCACCGGCCGCGCATAGGTAAACATGCGCCGGATCAGTCCCCACTCGAGGGGCTTGAACTGCTCCGCATCCTCGTCGTCCTCCAGCGGGCGGCGCACGAGTCCGAGGTCGCTGATCTTGGCGGGAATCTCGCTCACGGGCGGCCCTCCCTGAAAATCGTTCTCGTTCTCTTAATCGTTCTCGTTCTCCGGCCCGTGCTCATTCTCCTGCCGTCGGTCGATCCTCTCGGAGGGAGGGAACGATTAAGATTAGGAGAACGAGAACGATTCGGAGGGTGAGCGTTCACGCGTTGAGAAATGTGACTCACGCGGCACCTCCCTTGAGTTTCAACTGTTGCAGCTCGCGGCCGTCGACGAGTTGGAGATTGGCGACGCGCAGGTAAGGCCCGTCCGCTTTCATCAGTTGCTCATGCGTGCCGCGCTGCACGATGCGCCCGTCCTCCATCACGATGATAAAGTCCGCCCGGCGCAGCGTGCTCAAACGATGGGCGACGATGAACGTCGTGCGGCCGGCGATCGCCCGGTCGAGTGCCTCGAAAATCTCGTGCTCCGTCTCGCTGTCGATGGCCGCCGTCGGATCATCCAGCAGCAGAATCGGCGGCTCCAGCAGGACGGCGCGGGCAATCGCGAGGCGCTGGCGCTGGCCGCCGGAGAGGGTGTTCCCGCTCTCGCCCAAGACGGTGTCATAGCCTTTCGGCAGGCCGAGGATAAAATCGTGCGCGGCCGCGATGCGCGCGGCTTTCTCAATCTGCGCGGACGTCGCCTCCGGGTGCCCAAACGCGATGTTCGCTGCGACGGTATTTGAAAAGAGAAAGCTCTCCTGAAACACGAGGCCGATATTGCGACGGAGATCATCGAGGTTGAGCTGCCGCGCGTCGATGCCGTCGATGAGCAGCCGCCCGGAAGTGGGATCGAAGAAGCGCGGGATGAGGCTCATCAGCACGCTCTTGCCCGCACCCGTCGCGCCGAGGATCGCGACGCACTGACCCGGTTGCACCGTGAGGTCGATTTCCCGCACCACCGCCTCCGCACCGTCGTAGGTGAACGAAACGTTTTCGAACCGGACTTCACCGGCGAGCCTGGGGCGGCGCACGGCGGCAGGCGCGCTTTTCACCTCGACAGGCGCATCGAGAATTTCGAATACCCGCCGCGCACCGATCAGCGATTGCTGCACACTGTTCACAATGTTGACGACGTTGTTGATCTGTCCCGAAAACTGTTCGAGCAGACCGGCAAAGACGATGAGTCCAGTGCCGAAGGGCAGCCGGTTGTGCGCCACGAGCCAGCCGCCGTAACCGAGCAGAACCATGATGTTGATGCGCGTCAGGAAACCGATCGCCGGCGTAAACAAACTCAGCCGCCAAAAAATCCCGCGCTGCTGGTCGAAACAGGCTTGGTTGGCAGCTTCAAATTTCGCGCGATCTTCGGCCTCGCGCCCAAATCCTTTCGTGACAGCGATGCCTTGGATACTCTCGGCCAGCGTCTGCACCATACGTTCGACGAGTGTCCGGTTGTGCGCGTATTCGGGCTGAATTTTCCGGGAAAACCACGCCGACATCAACCACAGCACCGGCGTCGTCGCGAGACAGGCCAACGTCAGACCCGGATGCAGACTCGCCATGTAGATCACATAGACCGTCAGCGAAATCACCATGATCACACTCTGCATGAGCACCTGATCGACGAACATCCGCACCGCCTGCACATCGCCCGTCACCCGGGTGATGATCGAGCCCGTCGAGTTGGCGTCGAAGAAACGGAAACTCAGCCGCTGGAGTTTTTCGTAAACCTCGCCTCGCAGATCGACGACGAGTTTCTGCTGCACGAGCACATTGATCGAAATCGCGTAGGTGTAATTGAGCAGCGCACGACCGAGCGCGAGCACGAGAATCAAACCGGCGATGAGGCCGAGCACGTGGAGCGGCGGCCAGTCCGCAGGGAGCGACAGATGGAGCTGGTTGGCCGCGAGCGGCGTGCCGTCCATTTTGTGCCGGATATAGTCAATCCCCAGACCCGTGAAACTGAGGCCGACGATGCCCATCGTGAGCAACGCAAGCTGGATGCCGAGCACCTGGAGGCAGTGGAGCCGGTAGCGCCAAGCCAACCCGAACAGCCGACGGATCAGCACCCCATT
>CAMATV010000354.1 GCA_945861235.1 Opitutus sp. GAS368 | reverse complement strand
TCACCGGACGCGTCGAACACGCAGAGTTCTTTGTCGAAAAACTTCATTTTCAATCGCTGCCTGGGCTCTATGTGACGGCCAATCTCTATATCCCGAAAAACCTAAAGGGCCGTGCGCCCGCCATCCTCTACGTCTGCGGCCACGCGATTGTGAAAGACGGCCCAGCGAGCCTCGGCAACAAAACCGGCTACCAGCACCATGGCGAATGGTTCGCGCGTCACGGCTACGTCTGCCTCGCCATCGACACCATCCAACTGGGCGAACTCGAGGGTGTGCATCACGGCACGCGACGCTTCGGTCAGTTTTGGTGGAACTCCCGCGGCTACACGCCCGCTGGTGTGGAGGCGTGGAACGGCATCCGCGCACTCGACTACCTCCAGTCCCGCCCCGAGGTCGACCCCGAGAAGATCGGCATGACCGGTCGCTCCGGTGGCGGTGCCTACACGTGGTATACCGCCGCACTCGACGACCGCATCAAGGTCGCCGTGCCCGTCGCCGGCATCACCGATCTCCACAACCACGTGATCGACGGCACCGTCAAGGGCCACTGCGACTGTATGTTCATGGTGAATACCTATCGCTGGGACTACGCGAAGCTCGCCGCCCTTCTCGCCCCGCGCCCGCTCCTCCTCGCCAACTCCGACAAAGACACGATCTTCCCCCTCGACGGTGTGCTCCGCGTCCACGGCGAACTCGCGCGCCTCTACGCGCTGCACCAAGCCTCCGACAAGCTCGGCCTGCTCATCACCGAAGGTCCGCACAAGGACACGCAGGACCTGCAAGTGCCGGCATTCCGCTGGTTCAACCGCTGGCTTAAGGGCGAGCCGGACAAACTCATCACCGTCGCCGCCGAAAAACTCTTCGATCCGAAACAGCTCCGCGTCTTCCCCGTGGGTGCCCACCCCGCCGACGAACGCACGACCAAAATCCACGAAACCTTCGTGGCCATGGCCACACCCGCGCTGCCCGTCGACACCGCCGCGTGGGCGCAGCAACGCACCGCGTGGATGCAGGCGCTGCGCGAAAAATCCTTCCGCGGTTGGCCGGCCGCCGAGGAACCGCTCGCGCTCGGCCGTCGCGACGGCGCGGGCGACGTCGAGAGGTGGGACTTTATCACGCAGGGGCCGATCCGCCTGCCATTCACCGTGCAACGCCCCGCCAACCGCGCACCGGTGAAACGCGTCGTGGTGTATGTCCTCGACCGCGACGAACCCACGCCCATCCCTCCAGCCGCCACGGCCGACACCGCGATCGTGCATTTCTTCCCGCGCGGTCTCGGCCCGACCGCCTCGTCGCTCGCCGCCGCCGACCAAAACGAAGTGCGCCGTCGCTACCAACTCCTCGGCCAAACCATGGACGGCATGCGCGTGTGGGATATCCGCCGGGCCGTCGCCGCGCTGCGCACGCATCCGCTTTTTGGCGACACGCCGATCCAGCTCGTCGGCACGCGCGATCAGGCCATCAACGCCCTCTACGCCTCGCTCTTCATCGACGGCCTTGCCTCGGTCGAGTTGATCGCCCCGCCCGCGTCCCACATGGCCGGCCCCGATTATCTCAACGTGCTCCGTTTCCTCGATGTGCCCCAGGCCGCCGCGCTGGCCGCCGAACGCCAGCCCGTAAAATGGACCCAGAGCAATCGCGAGGCTTGGTCGTGGACGACACAGGTCGCACAAAAACTCGGATGGGCACCGAACCGGTTGCAATGGTGAGCTCCGGCCAAGGGAGCGGACGCCGCGACGGATCGTGCATGTTTCCTACCGCGCGGTTGCCACGGGCGGCCACCATGGTCAACAAATACGATCATGACCCTTTTTCTCCGCCTGCTCCTCCTGCTCGGATTAGTGACGAGTGCGACCGCGGCGGAACCGTTGCGCGTGATGTCGTTCAACGTCCGCTACGCCACCGCGGCGGACGGCGACAATGCCTGGACGAAACGCACCGATCTTTTTTTCGCGACCATCGCCGCCTACGCGCCCGACCTCATCGGGTTTCAAGAAGTCGTCGCCGTCCAACACGACGCGCTCACTGCCCGCCTGACCGACTACGCGTTCAGCGGCGTCGCCCGGGACGATGGCCAGCGCAAGGGCGAGTGGTCGTGTATCGGCTACCGCAAGGCCCGGTTTACCGCGGTCGCCGAGGAGAATTTTTGGCTTTCCGAAACGCCGGAGGTCATCGGCAGCAAGTCTTGGGACGCGGCGCTCACGCGCATCTGCAGCTGGGTGCGTCTCCGCGAGACGGCCACCGGCAAAGAGTTCCTTTTCGCCAACACCCACTTTGACCACCGGGGCGTCGTTGCACGCCAGGAAGCCAGCCGCGTCATCTCCACCCGCCTCCCGCAAATCGCGGCCAAGCTGCCTGCGCTCCTCACCGGCGACCTCAATATCAACGAGGACAATCCCGCCTACGCCGTCCTCGTGAAGCCCACGACCCCGGGCGCGATCCGGTGGATCGACTCCTTCCGCGAAGTGCACCCGACCCGCAGCCCCGAGGAAGCGAGCTTCAATGGTTTCAAAGGCACCACGAAAGGTTCGCGCATCGATTTTATTTTTCACACTGCCGATTTCGTGGCGACCGAAAGCACCATCGATCGCACCGCGCGCGACGGGCGCTACCCTTCCGATCATTATCCCGTCACCGCCGTGCTGCGGTGGAAATAACGCGGATCCGCACAGTGCGCCGCCTCGTGGCAGCGTCTGCTGTGTTTTGAGCTTTGCCTGATACCAACGGCCCGTATGTTTCAGACTTTGCCATTGTAGGGCGGGCAACCCGGCCACCGGCCGGGCCTACAGCGGGCAACCCGGCCTAAAGTCTAGAAACCAAAGGACGTTGGTATCAGCAGCCTCCAAGCCGCCGCAGACTTCACTCAGGTTGCCGTGGGTAGGAGCTCGCTTGCGAGCGATTTGAGGCTGCGCTTGCGGGCGATTTGAGGCTGCGCTTGCGGGCGATTTGAGGCTGCGATGTGCAGGCCCGTCATATCGCCCGCGAGCGGGCTCCTACCTCATACCAACGGCCCGTATGTTTCAGACTTTGCCATTGTAGGCCCGCCCGTTGGGCGGGCAACCCGGCCACCGGCCGGGCCTACAGCGCGCAAGCCGGCCTACAGTCTAGAAACTAAAGGACGTTGGTATGAAAATCGCCCGCAAGCAGGCTCCTACCCCCAAGACAGTTAAGCTCATCTCGAGAATAAATCGGAATAAGAGTGGGAAGGGAATGGCAGCAACGGAATGACTCCAGCGCCGGAGGGTCAGCGCGGGCTACCACCGGCCACACCCGTCGCCTGTACTTTACGGCGGTAGATGGTCGTGCCGGCGCCGACGTAGAGGTAGGCGCGGCCGGGGCCGGAGAGCACGCAGCTCACCTCGCCGCGGTCGCGGGCAGCCTTCGCGATCACGCCGCAGAGTCGTCCGGTGGGATCGAAGATCTGGATACCGAGCGCGCTCGTCACATAATAACGGCCCTGCTCGTCGGTCGCCATGCCGTCGCCGTTCGCGGCGGCGAGATACGGCGGCGGCTGCTGGCTTTTGAATTCGCCCTTGGGATCGATCGGGCGGCGCATGGCCATAGTGGGCGCGCCGGCATCGAGGGAGCCGTCGGCGTTGATGCGGAAGGTCCACACCGCCCCGCCGCGGTGCTCGCTCACGGCGAGCGCGCCTTGGTCGGGCGAGAGGGTGATGCCGTTGGGATTGGCGATGCCACCGGCGGCGGCGCGCAGCGTCTTGGTGGCGAGTGCGACGTGGCCGATTTCTTTCTTCGCCGTATGCGTGAAGTAGAGGTGGCCGGTGGTGGTGACGACGAGGTCGTTGGGTTGCACGTCGGTCGCGATGACTTCGACCGCGCCCGTCGCGGGATGGATGGCGATGAGCCGTTTCTTCGCGCCTTGGCAGGCGTAGAAGCGACCGTCGGGGCCGAACTTCAGGCCGCTCACGATTTCGTCGCTGAGTTTTGTTTTCGTGCCGTCGAGGCCGAGGCGGTAGATGCCGGGCGCCGCGCCGCGCATGTCGCAGAAATAAAAGTTACCGGCCTCGTCGGTGGTGAGCGCATCGCCGAAGCCGATGTTCTCAACGATGGGCGTCCAGCCCTCGCCCTCGATGAGCAGGCGGTGCAGCGTCATGTCGCCGCCGAGATCGCCCTTCGAGCCGATGGTGGGCTTGGGGGTCTCTTTGCGCCAGAGCCACCGGAGCGCGTCGGGGAAGACCGACCCGCCGTGCACGGAGCCGTGGCTGTAGCCCTCGGCGTATTCGAAATGGACATCGTAGCCCATGTAGCGCAGGGCGGCGTGCATTTGTTTATT
>CAMATV010000353.1 GCA_945861235.1 Opitutus sp. GAS368 | reverse complement strand
AGCGCGCTGGAGGCACTTCAATCGACGCCAACGACCGCAACTGTGTTCCTTCGGAAGTCACTCTTGCGCATGCAAGACGCGACTCGCCTTGAAACTGGGGCGGTCACCCAAGTTGAGCTGCACCGCGAAAACTCTCCGTTCGCCAAGATGGATTTCCGCCGGGCACACTTCAATTTCCGTCCGCGTGTCCACGCCTGAATCGACCACGCCCGAGGACTTTGATTCGATCTTCTCGCAGGGCGTGGTGATCGTCGGCGGTCACGCGGTTAATTTGTGGGCGTCATTTTACGCGGCCCGTGGCGATCCCGGGTTAGCCCAGTTCGCCCCATTTACGCCAAAGACGCAGACATTTTTCTGTGAGACACGGCGATCGCTTCCGCGATAGCCGCAGCGGCGGGCTGGGAGTTTCAGGGCAACCCTGAACCGCGATCTCCGGTTTTGGGCATTCTTGTCATGCAACGCGGCACCGTCTCTTTGCAGGTCGACGTGTTGCGATCTGTGACCGGGTTGTCGGACGACGATCTGGCGGCCACGGAGTCCATCACGTTTGAAGACGGAAAATCCTATTCTGTCCCGGCTCCGGACGTAATGCTCAAGGCCAAGCTGGCGAATCTTCGCCAACATGAACAGGAGGACCGCCAAGATGAGCGCCACGTCCGGATTCTGATCCGCTGCTGTCGCGAGTATTTGCGGGATGCGTGCGAGGCCGCCAAATCTGGGCATCTGGCAGAACGCGAAGCAATCGAGCGGCTGATGACGGTGAAGCGCTTGATTTCGACCGCCGATGCCGAGGAATTGAATCAGAAACTTGGGCTTCAACTCGCCTCAGTCATCCCGGCCCGAGAGACGCTGGGTGCCCTTGATTCAATGCCGCGGATTCGCGCTTTTTACGATCATCAGGTTCAGCCGAAGGCACAGCCGTCGAACTGGCTAAAGAGCAACCCATCAGACCTGGGTTGAACTCACTCCTCTGAGCTGCGCGACCGTATGCGTCCGGCCGGAGACCCTCGCACGTGGCTCGATGTCTGGGGAATCGCTGTCGAGATGCTGAGCACGCCTACGTCATCGTGCTGAGCAATCCGACCGTATCTTCACCGCGGTTTCGATTCGGCCGTCTTGTCCGCCGGCGGTGGTTTCCATTTGGCCGGCGTCAGGGCGGCGATGTCGGCTTGGTTCGTCATCGCCGGCAGCCGGGTGAGCACATCTTTGACTTTCGCTTGCAGGGTGGGGCGGTGGGCGCGTTGACTGGCGGGAACATGATTATCGATCCTCGACTTAACCAACTGGCGGCCGGTCTCACGGGGTTTTCCACGGAACTCAAGCCGGGCGAACGGGTGTTGATCGATGCGTTCGATGTACCGGACGCGATGGTGATCGCGCTCGTGCGGGCCACGCGTGCGCGGGGAGCGTTTCCTTATGTGCAATTGCACCGGGCGCGCGTGACCCGGGAGCTGGCGCTCGGAGCGGAGGAGGGTCAATACGCGCCGCACGCCAAGGTCGAACTCGCGCGCATGGAAAAGATGGACGCCTACATCGCGCTCCGCGGATCCGACAATATTTTCGAGGCGTCCGACGTGCCTTCCGCGAAAGTGCAGTTGGTTTCAAGACTGATGAAGCCGGTGCTGGATCATCGCGTCGGCAAGACGAAGTGGGTCGTGTTGCGTTGGCCGAGTGCGGCAATGGCGCAACAGGCGGCGATGAGCACTGAGGCGTTTGAGGATTTCTATTTCAAGGTCTGCACGCTCGATTACGGACGGATGATCCCGGGCATGGACGCACTCGCTGCGCTCATGAAGAAGACCGACCGGGTGCACCTCAAAGGGCCCGGCACCGATTTGCATTTTTCCATCAAGGGCATCGGGGCCCAGCCGTGTGGCGGGCTGAGGAATATTCCGGACGGCGAGGTGTTCTCCTGCCCGGTGAAGGACAGCGTCGAGGGCGTCATCCAGTATAATGCCCCGACGGTCTATCTCGGTGCCTCGTTCGACAATATTCGGCTCGTATTCAAGCAGGGTAAAATCGTCGAGGCGACATCGAGCAATACCAAGCGGCTGAACGAGATTCTCGATAGTGACGCCGGGGCGCGCTACATCGGTGAATTCGCGTTGGGCTTCAACCCGCACATCCTTGAGCCGATGCGGGACATCCTCTTCGATGAGAAGATCGCGGGCTCGTTTCACTTTACGCCGGGGCAGGCCTATGAGGGCGTGGGCAACGGCAACAAGTCGCAGGTTCACTGGGATATGGTGTGTATCCAGCGGCCGGAATACGGTGGCGGCGAGGTGTGGTTCGACGGAAAACTTGTGCGCAAGGACGGACTCTTCGTGCCGAAGTCGCTGCACAAATTGAATCCGGGATATCTGCTCGGGAAAGGGTAGGAGCGATTCGCCAACGCCGAGCACGTACGATCGCCCGCAAGCGGGCGCCTACCTCAAGCCAGAATGCACGATTTCATTCAGGCGCTGCCGAAAACAGAGACGCATCTCCACATCGAGGGGGCGTTGCCGTATGAGCTGTTGACGGCCTGGCAGCCCGAGCGGTGGCCGGAGAACCCGGCGTTCCGTGCGCGGAGTTATCGCTATGCGACGTTTCCGGATTTCGAGAAAATTCTCCTCGATCACGCGTTGCCGTGGTTTACCTCGGCCGAGAAGTATTATGAAGCGGCGAAGGTGATGTTCGCGAAACACGTCGCGCAGAATGTGCGTTACGTGGAGACGAGTTTTCACCTGCCGGTGACGAAATTCATCAACGTGCCCGGTCCGGAAATCATTGCGGCGATCCGCGCGGCGGCCCCGGCGGGACTCGAGGTGCGGGTGTTTGCCGGGATGCTGCGCAGTGACATTAATGGCGATCTGCGGCCGACGATCAATGAACTCCACAATTGGGAGGAGCTCGCGGGGATCGACCTCCACGGCCACGAATCGATGGTGACCGTACCCGAGACGGCGGCAGTGTGGGCGAGGGTGCGGGCGGCGGGGAAGATCACGAAGTGCCACGCCGGTGAGTTCGACGGGGCGGCGCGGGTGCGGGAGGCGATTGAGTTTCTGGGGGTGAAGCGCGTGCAACATGGCGTGCGGGCGATCGAAGATCCGGCGGTCGTGAAACTCGCCGTGGAGCGCGACGTGACGTTTGATGTGTGTCCGCTGAGCAATGTCGGCCTGCGGGTCGTACCCTCGATGCGGGAGCATCCGCTTCGACGCCTCATGAAGGCGGGCGTGCGGTGCACCGTGAGCACGGATGATCCGTTGAGTTTCGGTAATTCGCTGATCGAGGAGTACACCGCACTGGCGCTGGAGTTGGATTTTACGCGGGCGGAACTGGCGCAGGTGGCGCGCAACGGTTGGGCCGTCGCGGACGTTTCGGAGGCCACCCGCAAAGCGGCGCTCGCCGAGATCGAGCGGCTCTGCCATGGTGACCTTCGGCCATGAATTATACCTACACCGTCCCCGAAGGAATCCGCTACTTACGTGCCGACAAGGCACTGGCCCTCGCTTTTCCGGACCACAGTCGCACGGCACTGCAACGGGCCTTTGATTCGGGTCTCGTGACGCTGCGCGGCGCGGCGATCAAGCGGGACCAGAGTGTGACGGCGTTGGACACGCTGGAGTTTGCCATGCCTGACATCAAAGCGGCGGAGTTGCGCGCCGTGGACATCCCTCTCGATGTGCTTTTCGAAGACAAACACATGCTCGCGGTCAACAAGGCGGCGGGGATGGTGGTGCATCCGGGTGCAGCCACGGGAGAGGATACGCTGGTGCACGCATTGTTGTCGCACTGTGCGGGAAGTCTGAGCGGCATCGGTGGCGTGGAGCGACCCGGCATCGTGCACCGCCTCGACCGCGAGACGACGGGCATCATTGTCGTGGCGAAGAACGACAAGGCGCACCGGGGACTCGCGGCGCAGTTCGCCGACCGGTCGCTGCACAAAGAATATCTCGCGCTGGTGGCCGGCGCGCCCTCGTTGTTGAGCGGCAGTATCCGCAAAGCCATTGGTCGCAACAAACAGCACCGCCACAAGATGGCCGTGATCGATAAGGAGCGGCAGGACGACCACGAGCTGCAGGGCAAAGAGGCGCACACGGACTGGGAGGTGGTCGAGGTGTTTGGCGACCTCGCGGCCCTCATGCGCTGCGTGATCCATACGGGGCGCACCCACCAAATCCGCGTGCACATGAAGTCGCTCGGCCACGTCGTGCTCGGAGATGAGATCTACGGTTGGAAGCCCGACGTACGACTGAAGAAGCAGCCGGAGCGCGTGATGTTGCACGCAGAACATCTCGTGGTGAAACATCCGATCACCGG
>CAMATV010000352.1 GCA_945861235.1 Opitutus sp. GAS368 | reverse complement strand
TACTCGTAGATCGGCATACGTGCTCGGTTGTAGTAAAGTCTTCGCGATGCGCAAGTGGCCGCCTTCGTTTTCCCGCCGCCTTCGTTTTCCCCGTAGTAGCGACCGGCTCCTCAGCCAGCACCCGCACGGTGCGCGGATCCTCACGCGCTCGTCGGCGGCGATACCACCGTGGTTCACCCGCCGACGAGCGACGACTCGACAGTCCCCATCGAATTCACCCAAGGAATAACGCGCGCATCATGCGACCGGCCGGCAGGCGAAATCAAAGAACCCAATTTCGGTTAACTGAGCGCGGACGGTGACGAGTTGTGCGGCGCTCGGCTGCATCAACGGTAGACGCACCGGGCCGCAGTCTACACCGAGCATCGCCATGAGCGCCTTCGAGGCAGCGAGGTGCGTGACGCCGACGCCGTTGCAGATCGCGATCATCTTAATCGCGGTATCCTGCAGCTTTCGCGCCGTGGCTGCATCGCCTTTCTGGTGTGCGTCCAGCACGCGGAGGTAAAGCGGGGCCGCGTAGTTGTAGGTGCTGCCAACGGCTCCCCGCGCACCGGCCTTCCAGCCCTCCAGCAGGAGTTCGTCGCGGCCAAAGAGGATGTCAAAACGACCGCCTGCCGCGGTGACACATGCGCCGTAGTCAGGGAAATCTTCAAAGGTGTATTTCACCCCAACGAGCGTGGGGATGCGGTCGGCCGCCTTCGCGAGAAACTCGGCGACGGGGAAGGTCACCCCGGTCATCGACGGAATATTGTAGTAGTAAAACGGCAGGGACGGCGCGGCTGAGGCGACCGCTTCGCACCAGTCGACAAGCTCGTCGGTGTTGCGCGGTTTGAAAAACATCGGGGCCAAGGCCGAGACCGCAGCCGCGCCAATTTTTGCCGCATGCGCAGTGAGTTTGCGGGCATCTTCGAGGCAGGTGTGACCGACGTGGACGATCACGGGCAGACTCTTGTCGGCGGACTCCACCCATTTGGCGGAAACGGCCAGACGCTCCTCCAGCGTCAGGGAAAGCCCCTCACCGGTCGTGCCGCACACGAAGGCGGCGCGCACGCCGTTTTCCCGAAGGAAACGAGCGTAGGTCGGGATGACGTCGAGATTGATCGAGCGGTCGGCGTTGAAGGGCGTGAAGGGAGCGGCGACGAGGCCGCGGAATCGGTTTTGCATGGAAAGAGAGTAGTGGAAAATAGCGGAACGATCAGAGCGATGCCGGAGCAAAAAGGAGTGTGAGCATGAACGAGTGGAAGCGCACTGCGACGAAGCTTGTCTAATTCGCTTTTAAAATGAACCCAAAGGACTGGCGGTAGGAGCCCGCTTGCGGGCGATTTTCACGAACTGAATCGCCCGCAAGCGGGCTCCTGAAAAAAACGTCCTTTGGCTCATCTTAAACGCAATTTGAATCGCGGCAGTTTGAATCGCGGCAGGAGCCCGCTTGCGGGCGATTTTCACGAACTGAATCGCCCGCAAGCGGGCCCCTACAAAAAACGTCCTTTGGCTCATCGCGAAAGCAATTCGGCATTAGAATGACCCGCGCACGCCGACGTTCGTGTAGAAGCCGAGTTCCTGCCAACGCGTCGGCTTGGCGTAGTCGGGCGTGCCGGGTGCATAACGCTGGAGGTCTTGCACGAACCCGCCCCAGTCGACCACCGACGCGTAGAGCGCGTAGCGGCGCGTGAGGTTGTAGGTGGCGTTAACGCCGATGCGCATGCGCTTGGCCTGGTAGTTGAAGGTGTCGACCGGCACGGTGGCGCTCGCGGCGACGGCACCAGTGCGGGTATCGCCGAGATAGCTGATCGTGGTTTTAAGCGCGAGACGGCCGCGGACTAAATTGATACCCCCGCCGAGCGACTTGGGATTGTAGCCGGAGAAATCGGCCGTGTTGCTGCCGCTGAGGGTAAGTTTGGTGAAGTTGACGAACACCTGCAGACCACGCGCCCACGAAGGCAGAAACGTGAGCGATTGCCGGTAGGACATCTCGAAGCCATCGATCTGCGCATCGCCGGCGTTGGTGCGGGTGGCGATTTGGTAGCTGAGCAGCGAGGGATCGCTTTCGAGGCCATACTGCTCAAGGAGCGCGGGTGTGGCCGCGGTGCTCACGCTGCCAAAGAAATCCTTCACGCTCTTGCGAAACACACCGATCGAGCCGAACCCGTCCTTGATCTGGTAGCTTTCGAGGGAGAGGTCGTAGCTCTTCGCGCTCCACGGCTTCAGGCCGGCATTGTTGACGGTGATCACCGGGTTGGCGACGTCCGGATCCGAGATCGACGTGCTGGGGATGACGTTGTTGATATTGGGGCGGCCGAGCGTCTGCGCATAGGCGGCGCGAAGAATGAGGTTTTCCGTGATATTGAACGACGCGTTCACACTCGGATAGATGCCATCGTAGTTGCGATCGGCGGTGGCGCCGCGCTCCACGTAGCGGAGCTTGCGAAGGACGAGCGGATCGGCGGAGAGCGCCACGCGTTGGATGCCGGCGAGGTTGGGATTGCTGTCGACGAGCGTGCCGTTCGCATTGCGCTGAAACTGGGCGTTGATGTCGTTCAGCGGACCCGTGCCCTTGTCGTCGGTGCGCTCGTAGCGGACGCCGGCCACCACCCAGAGCCGATTCTTAAACAGACGGGCGTCGGCGCGGAAATAGCCGGCCGTGATTGTCTCCCGCAGCTTGCGCGAGTTATTGACGAAATCTTGGTGAATTTGCGCTTCGTCGAGGACGAACCACGAGGGGTTCGCCTTGTAGAGATCGAACATCTTTTGGCCACTGATCCAGCGGACCTTTTTGCCGAAGACGGTGGGTGCATCAGTGATGAACGCCTGATCAAAAACGTCGAATCGGCTCGCGAGGCGGTCGGCGGCGAGGGTCGATCCATTCGGACGGAAGGCCCAAGTCTTCCCGTAGCGGCGCTGGTCAGTGGTGAAGGTGTCGATCGCCGTGCCGACCTTAAGGGTGAAGGGAATCGATCCCAGAAAATCGCGCCCGAGATCGAGGCGGAGGTTGCTCTTCTGGGTGTTCCAATCGGGCTGGTTGGTCGTCGGGTTTCCCAGGGTGTAGTTGCCTCCGTCGTACACATCGACGGCGGCGCCGGCGCGCGCCGCGCTATAACGCGTGGGAATCGTGCCGCCCGAGTACGGAATATCGTCACCACGGAGCACGACGCCCGTGAGCGTGGCCGGCGCGAGGTTGAAAAATCCCGCGTCGATGTCGTGGCGGTCGGTAGCGGAACCGGACAAGGCTCCATTGACCTCCCAACGCCAGAGTTCGCCGCGGTGGCGGTATTTCAGCGTGGAGTGTTTCGTCTGGGTGGTGATGTCGACGTTCTCGCCGCTGCCGTTCATGGTCACCGTGCCGACGCTGGCGGCTGCGCCTTGTGTAAACGTCGGGCCACCCGTCGCGCCCGCACCGTAGCCAAACCCGAGCACACTGCGCGTGATGTAGAGACCGTAGTCGCGGTAGTTCGTGGTCGCGGAAATCGTGTCGGTCGGGCTGATGCGCCAGTCGACGCCGACCGAGCCCTGCAGCGTCTTGAAGGTCTGCGCGAGGCTGTTCCATTGGCTCGTTGTTTGCACGAGCCGCACGAGGTCCCACGTCGGCTGCTCGTCGGTGTCTTTGGTGCCCGTCTCCATGGGCTTGAAACGCCAGGTGCGCGCGCCGCCAACCGTGATGGCGAGATTGCGATTGATCGGCTGAAGGTAACTGAAATCGAAGGACGGCTGGATGAACTTCGGCGAGTTGTCGGAGTTGTGGTTGCGCGGGCCGCCGTCGAAGGTGAGACCATTGCGATTGTGAAACTGGGTGTAAACGTTGTAGCTGAATTTCCGCGTCTTGGACTCGAAGCCGCTGCGAGAAATCAAATTGATCGAGCCGCCGAGTCCTGAGGCAGACATATCGGGCGTGGGGACTTTCGTCACCTCGACGCGCGAGACGTTGTTCATCGGCATCTCGCGGAGGTCGAGCGAGCGGCTGTTGCCGCCGAACGACGTGGCCATCTCACCGCCATCGAGCGTCAGGCCCGAGTTATTGCCGGGGAAGCCGCGCAGCGAAACCGTCGTGGGCTCCGACCCCGACGTCGCGATCGAGACGCCGGGGAGAAAGAGGAGAAACTCGCCGATGTTCTCGCTGCCGCGGTCGCCGAACTCGTCGAGGGCGACGACATTTTTGATGTTCGGGGCGTTGCGCTGCTCGTTGATCGAGATCGCCTGCGCGCTCATCTCGCGGTCGGCGGTCACGGTGAAGGCATCGAGCTTGATGGTATCCACTGTCGCAGCACTTCGGCCAGCCCGGTCGAGCACGAGTTCAAAATCACGGCGGGCCTCGG
>CAMATV010000351.1 GCA_945861235.1 Opitutus sp. GAS368 | reverse complement strand
AGGAGGCGCGTGCGTTCGTTGCCGGTGATGCCCAACCACGAGTGGACTTCCTTTACCTTGCCGATCACGCCGTCGCGAATGAGCCGCGTGGCGAGGCGATATTCGACGGCCGAGTGAATCTGGTTTCCCATCTGGGTGACGACGCCCTTCTTCTCCGCCCAGAGGCGCAACTGGCGGCATTCCCACACGGTGTGCGCGAGGGGCTTTTCGCAGTAGACGTGCTTGCCGCGCCGCATCGCTGCGACGGCAGCGAGCGCGTGCATGTGGTCGGGCGTGGCGACGATCACGGCGTCCACGGTGTCGCCGAGTTTTTCGAGCATGACGCGGAAGTCCGCGAAGTGCGGCGTGCCCGGATGGTCGGCGTCGGCCTTGGCAAAGTTCGCCTGATCGATGTCGCAGAACGCGACGAACTTCGCCTTCGCGTGCGAAGCGACGCTGTGTAGGTCGCCGTAACCGCGAGCGTTGACGCCGATCGCGGCAAGCTGGACGCGGCTGTTGGGATTGGCGGCGCGCAGCACGGCCGGGAAGCCGAAGGCCGCGCCAGCGAGCGCGGAGTGTTGGAGAAAGGTGCGGCGCGTGGTCGGCACGGAAACGGAGTTAGGGGTGGGGTGCATGGACGGAAGGAGCGGAGGAGTTGAACGAAGAATTACCACGCAAACACGGGGTAACTGCGACGAAGCGAGGCGGGCGAGCCGCGGTTCGACCGAGGTCGCACCGGTCGGGATCGGGTATTTCAGACCCGGCATGGCCTCGAAGGCAAGTCCGCGCCGTGCGGTTGCAGACAAACGGACGCAGGTCAGTTTCGTGCATTGCGGACGGCCGGCGGTCGCCGCCGTGCCGTCAGGTCACGAATGTGATCGCTACGGAACGGCACGCCGGCGAGCGGCCGCCCTTCGCGCGCCCACTGAACGTATTCAAACTACAGCGACACACCCGCAATGATCACAGGCCGGCGCCGGACCGTGATCCGCTGGCCAGTTGGCCGCCGGGCTACTTTCGCCGCACCGCGAGGGTCCACTCGCGGCCGGAGTCGAGGCTGCACTTGTCCGCTTGGATGACGACGGCAGTGCGCTCCTTGGGGGGTAGAGCGACAGAGCTGAGCGCTGCGGCGAAGGCAACGAGCAAGAGCAATTTTGGCAGGGGACGATGCCGGGGAAATTTAGGACAACCCGGGGTCCGCTTACGCGACGGGCACACCGGCCTCGCTCAGGGCGAGTTGGCGTTCTTTCGCGACAAACCAGAGCGCTTCACCGGCATCATCCAGAATGGGCGTGATGGCGACGTCGGTGCAATAGAGAGTGCCGTCTTTATGGTAGTTGACCAAAGCTTCCCGACACGGGCGCCGGGCGTGCAGGGCGTTGCGGATACGCTGGACGGCGGTGGGATCGGTCGCCGGCCCTTGGAGCAAGTGACCGGGCTTGTGGCCTTTGAGTTCGCTCAACGTGTAACCGCACATCTTTGAAAATGAAGTGTTCACCCACTCGATCGCTCCCGTCGGGTCCGTCACCACGATCGCGTCCACTTCGCTTGACTGCGGGCGGGTGCTGATGGAATCAAGGAGGCGTTGTTTCAGAGCTTCTGGCGGGGTGACGGTCGTTGACCCGTAGGCCAGCACCACGTGGCTGACGACATCTTGGAGATTGGCGATATGAGCTCCGAGTTCGGTATGAAACGCCAAGACGAGTTCGAAATTCTCCCGTTCAGTGGCAGTCATGACGCCGCTGACGTAGAGCGCGGCACGGTCGTGGAGGAGTTCGGAGAGCATCAACAGCATACAAGTAGGCGATCCCCCGTCGGCGTCAAATCAGGATTGCAAAACGTCCCTCGCACGGGGGTCGGGCGGCGAGAGCGCCGCAGGCCCAGGCAGGCGAGCGGGACCCGCGCTGACTGCAACGTTGGTGAGATTTTTTCCGGATGGGCCTGACGCCAAGGACGCAGAGGTCGCCACGCAAATACTTCGTTCTTTGGCGACCTTGGCGTGAGGCCATTGGGCGACCCTAACAAAGTAGAGTTACGCGAACAGCGCTTTCATCTCTTGCAAGTAGCGCGGGACGGCGACGGCGGAGTCTTCCTTCGCCTCGTATTCAAGCGCGATCCAGCCTTGGTAGCCGCCGTCGCGCAAAATCTTCGTGAAGCGCTTAATGTCGGCCGGTTGGTTGCCGCCGCCGGCATGGATCTCGACCTTGAACTGCACATTGAGCGCGTAAGGCACGCACTCGGCGAAGTCCTTGTAAGGGTCGGCGGTACGAAAATTGCCGGAGTCGAGATTGATGCCGATCCACGGGCTGTTAACTGCTTTCACCATGGGGATGAGCGTGGCCGCGCTGCCGATGGAGTCGTGGTTCTCGAGGCCGAGGAAGATCCCGCGTTTACCTGCGTAGTCGCAGCACTCCTCCAGCGCGGCGATCACCTGTTTGTCGGCGTCGGCGCGCGTGAAATTCGCGGCGTCCTTCGGCACATTGCCGGCGAAGACGCGGATGTGTTGCGCGCCCATGAGCAGCGAGCGGTCGATCCATTTTTTGGTCGTCGCGATTTCTTCGGTGAGCTTCGGGCCTTTCGGCAGCGAGAAATTATTACCGATGGCGGTGCCGCTGACGGCCACGCCGCGGAGGAAGGCATGGCGCCGCAGCGCGATCATGTAGGCATCGGTTTCCTCGGCGAAAAAATAGCTCGTGAGCTCCGCGCCGTCGCAGCCGTGCGCGGCGCAATAGTCGATGAATTTGAACAGGTCGGTCCCGCGGCCGGCGGGCACTTTCGCGTTTTGTTTGCCGCGCATCGTCGGAAAATTCTCACGGAACGAATAGGCGGCGAGGCTGAGCAGGAGCCGTGGCTTGCCGGCGCGGTTGAAGGGACCGCCGCGCGCCGGGGTGGCGGCTGCGGCGGCCTGGGCGAAGGAGGGTGCGACGGCGGCTGCGACGCTGGCGGCAGCGGAGAGTTTGAGGAAATCGCGGCGGGATACAGGGTTCATTGTGGTCATGGGGGAGGTGGAGGGAAAATTAGCGGGCGGCACCGGAGACCGCGACTTTGATCGCGTAGAGGGTTTTGCGCGCGGTGATAAAGAGCGTCTTTCCGTCGTCGCCACCGAAGCACAGGTTGGCCGGCGACTCGGGTACGAGAATCTTGCCGATCAATTTTCCGGCGGGAGAAAAAATCTGCACGCCGTCACCCGCACTCGACCATACGCGGCCGGCTTGGTCGACGCGAATGCCGTCGGGCCCGCCGACATCGATCTTGCAGAAGACTTGTCCGCCGCTCAGCGAGCCGTCAGCGGCGACGTCGAAGCGCCGGATGTGACGGGGCGCGCCGGAGTCGGCGATGTAGAGGATTTTTTCGTCCGGGGAGAACGCGAGGCCGTTGGGCTGCACGAAATCACGGACGAGCGCGGTCGTCTTCCCGCTCTGCGGATTGTGGTGATAGACAAAATTGCCGGCTTGTTCGCGGCCTTCCTTCTGCTTGGTGGTCGGATTATTTTTCAGGCCGTAATCGGGATCGGTGAAGGTGAGGGTGCCATCGGATTTCACGACGACGTCGTTGGGCGAGTTGAATTTTTTCCCCTCAAACGAATCGACCACGGTGCGGAGTGTGCCGTCTTTTTCTTGGACGGCGACGCGGCGGCCGCTGTGTTCGCACGTGACGAGGCGACCGGTGAGATCGAGGGTGTTGCCGTTGGCGTTTTGACTCGGCTCGCGGTAGGTCTTCACGCCGGTCGCGGCCGACCATTGTTTGAGCTCGTTTTTTGGGATGTCGCTGAACACGAGAAAGCCGCCCGCTTTGATCCACACGGGGCCCTCGATGAAGTTAAGATCGCTGCCGAGTGTCGCGATCTTCGCGCCCGTGGGCACGCAACGGGCGAACTCAGCCGCGTCGGTGATTTGGAAATCGGCGGCGTGCAGTGCGACGGCGGGTGCGAGAAGTGCGAAGGAGGCGACGGAGAAGCTAAGGCGGGGCGAGGGTAGTTTCATGGGATAGAGAAAAGAGGGCTGAGTCTTACCCAGCCACTCCGGCGATGTCACGCTTGAGCTGCTGGGCTGCGCAGGGGGCAACGCTCGCAACGCCTCCGCGTGTTGATGCTGGAAATGGAGTGCCTGTTGGCGAGCCGTTGGATCATGGGCCGGATGCAACGGGAGTTAGCGACGAGGTCCCCGGTGAATCTGATGGCGATCCCGACGCGAAAGAGGATGAAGTCGTTCTTCCGGCGATGGGCTCGGTCAAACCCGTGAAAGGGGAGGGGCTTATGCACTGCCGCCCCAAGGGAAGTGGCGCTGCGACGTCAGGCGCTCACAGCGGCGGTCGGAGGTCGAAACGCTCAAA
>CAMATV010000350.1 GCA_945861235.1 Opitutus sp. GAS368 | reverse complement strand
GGAAAATTGGGCACGTCGTCGCCAAAATAGTAGTCGAAGCCGTGATCGCGCGGGCCGCCGGGGATGGGCTTGGTCCAGTCGAAGTCGGCGGATGCGTAGCCGGATCCAGGGGTGGGTTTCGCGTCAGGACGCTTGATGGCGTCCCAATTCCAACCGAGGTGCCACTTACCGATGCACGCGGTGCGATAGCCTTTTTCCTTGAGCATCTCGGGGAGCGTGAGTTCGGCGGCGTCGAACACGGGTGGACCGAAACTGTCGACGATCTTGTGAAATTTTCGCCAATGGAAGCGGCCGGTGAGCAGCGCATAGCGACTGGGTGTGCAGATCCCGGAAGAACTGTGGGCGTCGGTGAAGCGCAGACCGTCGCGCGCCAATTGGTCGAGGTGAGGCGTGCGGATCTTTGAATCAGGATTCTGGATGCCGAGATCGCCGTAACCCATGTCGTCGGCATAGAGGATGACGATGTTGGGACGGTCGGCCGCGCGACCAAGAAGCGTGCTGAGGAGAAAAATACAGGCGAAGAGGCGCATGGGGTGAGGGGGGCGAAGTAAAATCGGGAGCGCAACTAGGGTGCGGAGTTTTTCTCTAGACCGGTGCGGTTGATGAGGCCGCCGAAAGGATTGTTACCGAAGGCCGGGGCGATGAGGCCGCGGTTCCATTCAGCGGAGGCGGCGGCGAGGCGCGCAGCGATTTCGGGGCGAGCGGTGGCGAGGTCGCGGGATTCGCCGAGGTCAGCGGCGAGGTCGAAGAGTTGCGGGGCGTTTTGATAGGTGCGCAGCCACTTCCACTGGCCTTCGCGCACGGCGAAGGCTTCGCCCCCGTCCATCCGCCAGAAGAGGCGGGCGTGGGGGGCGGAGTCGTTCTTTCCGGTGAGGAAGGGGAGGAGATCGGTGCCGTCGAGGGGCGCGAGCGCGGCGGCGCGCGTGGCGCCGGCGGCGGCGAGGGCGGTGGGTAAAATATCGAGGGAGATGACGGGTTGCGTATACGTACGGCCAGCAGGGATACGGGCGGGCCAGGAGACGAGGAAGGGAACGCGGATGCCGCCTTCGAAGACGTCGCCTTTTTGTCCGTGCAGGGGAGAGTTAACGGAGGCGTTGGCGTTGCGCTTGGTCATCGGACCGCCGTTGTCGGAGATGAAGAAGATGAGCGTGCGTTCGCGTTGGCCGGTGGCCTCAAGGGCGGTGACGATGCGCCCCACGGCTTCGTCGACGGTGGCGACCATGGCCGCGTAGGTGCGGCGGCGGGCGTCGGCGATGGCCGAGAATTTTTTCAGCATGTCCTCACGCGCTTGGAGCGGAGTGTGGGGCGCGTTGAAAGCGAGATAGAGGAACCACGGTTTCGCGTTGCGGGCGTGGCGGGTGACGGCGGCGGCGGCCTCTTCGCCGAGGCGCGTGGTGAGTTCGCCGACCTCGGGGACGGCCGTGGTATTGCGTAAGAGGGGAGAGGCCTGTTCCGCGTCGCCACTGGTGGTGCCCTTCTTACCCGCTCCCACCTCAACTTCGACGATGGAGCCAGGGAGATAGCGGTGGCCACCGCCGAGGAAACCGAAGAATTCGTCGAAGCCGCGGCGGTTCGGGTGAAATTGCGGGTGGGCGCCGAGATGCCACTTGCCAATGGCCCCAGTCGTATAGCCGGCGGAACGGAGCGAATCGGCGACGGTGGTTTCGGAGAGTGGCAAGCCGTGGGTGGCGGCGGTGGCGTCCCATTTGGGATTAAATTCGTAGCCGAAGCGTTGTTGGTAACGGCCAGTGAGAATTCCGGCGCGCGAGGGACTGCACACGGGGTAGGAGACGTAGCCATCGGTGCAACGGATGCCCGAAGCAGCGAGGCGATCGAGGTGCGGCGTAGGAATATCGCGGCCACCCTGGAAGCCGACGTCGTGGTAACCGAGATCATCGGCGACGATGAGCAAAATGTTCGGCCGCGGCGGTGATTCCGCCGCGAAAAGGGAAACGAAGATTGGAACAAGCAGGGCGCAGTAGCGGGCGGGGAGGGGGATCATAGAGGGGATTGGGCGAGGGTGCCTCGCTCGGGCACAAAATATTCGACGTAACCGAGCATCATTTCGTCGAACGTCTGCGGGCCCCAGCGCACGGTTTTGGTGGGATCGGGGTTCGCGGGATTGCCCGTGCTGTTGTCATACCACGCGGTGTAAACGAGGCGGGTGCCGCGCGGGAGCGAAAGCGGCTCGGCGAGGCGATATTGGAGTTGCCAGTTGAAATCGTAGGCGGGCACATCGAGCAGGCGACGGCGCGTGCCGTCGGGCAGGACCGCTTCGTAGCGGGCGGCTTTACCGCGGACGTGCATGTGTGGGGTGAAACTCAGCAGCGTCACGGCGGCCGGCAGCGTGATGGCCGTAGTCTCTGGGTGGTGGGCGCTACCGGGGGGGATGTTGAGACGAGGGTTGGCGAGTCCGGCGACCTGAATGACGTGCTGGGGCGGTGTCGGTGAGAAAATGAGGCCGAGTTTCGTTTGGTCGGTGGTCGCCTTGCCGTTCGGCGTGTAGTGCATCTGGAAACTCAAGGTGGAGCCGGCGGGGATTTTTTTCGCGAAGCCGGGTGGGAAAATCGAGGACGTATTGCCGGGCACATACGCGGCAAAGAAGCCGTCGCGCTCTTCGCCACCCGCGTCGCGTTTGCCGCGTGCTTGCTCGCCGGGCGGATGGACCCGGACGATCACGTGATGCACGACGGTGCGGGCCGTCGGTTGAACTTCGTAACCCTGCACCCATTTGTCTTCGGTAAAATTGGTTTCAACGCGGATGGTTTGGTAGGGCATCACGCCGTCGGCCTTAATCGCGACGGCCTTGGGAAACTGAAGGACGGTGTCAGGCGTGCCGATCAACCAGCCGGCCGGAAAGGTGCGGGGCAGGGGCGCGTCGGCCGGATCGCCGATCGGTTTGTCCCCCGCGAGCCACGCGAGGAGGTCGGCTTTGTCGGCGGCAGCGAGCGAACGATCGTTGCTCCAGTGGATCGACTCGCCGGGGGCGGACGGGGCGGCGAACCACGGTGGCATGGCACCGCGGTCGACCTGCTTGCGCATCATGCCGGCGTGGGAGCGCACGTCCTCATACGTCGCGAGGCTGAAGGGGGCGACCCCGCCGTCCCGGTGGCACTCGAGACAGTTGTTTTGCACGAGGCGCGAGATCCGGTTGTGGTAAGTGAGGTTGCTCTGCGCAGCGGGAGCGGGCGTCGGCGCAGCTGGCCAGGCGAGCGCGGCGAGCTGGAGATCGAGGGTGCAACCGGGCGCGTCAGTCGCCGCTACGAGCGGGCGTTTTCCGGCGAGCAGAGCGGTCAGGGCATCGCGGACGTAGGTGTGGCGCGGCGCGTCAAGGCTGTAGCCGACGCCGTATTGGTCGTCGAGGGCGCCGCGATAAACCAGGGTGCGCGCGGCATCGAGGACGAAGACTTCGGCCGTGGTTTTCGCGTCGAGCGCGGTGGCGAGTGAGTTGTCGCGGTCGTGGACGTATCGGCCGGCGAGCCCGTGTTCGCGGAGGGCGGAACGAATGTCGGCGACGGTGTCGGTGGCGGTCGGGTTGACGAAGAGGCAGGCGACGCCGCGCCCGGCGAACTCTTTTTCGAGCCGGCCGAGACTCGCGGTCGATTTCATGGTGATGGGACACGTCGTGCTTGTGAACGCGATCACGAGGGCTTTCGCGGCGCGATAGTCGGAGAGGCGGCCAGTCTTACCGTCGAGATCGGTAAAGGTGAGATCGGCGACAAGGCGACCGACGCCCTCTTCGGAGGGTTTGAGTATTTTGGGTCCCTCGCGCGGGGAGGCTGGCGCGGTGGGTGCGGTGGCGGACGGCAGCGGACGTGTGATCGCCGGTGAAGCGCCGAGGGCGTCCCGCAAACGTCCAGCGCGTTCGGGGTCGAGCCATCCGGCGACCAAGCGAATCTGCTCGAGCGTGACCACGCCGCGCTTGGCGCGGTCAATCCGGTCAAACCACGCGGCGTTGCCGGCTTCTGCGCGCGTTAGTTTCTCGTCGTGGTTGGCGTCGAGTTGGTGAAAGCGTTGTTCGAGGAGACTGGGCGGGTTGGCCGGATCGGCGGCGACGAGGAGCAGCGGCGCGATGAGCACCGCGGCGACGATGGGACGAAGGAGGGAAAACATGAAGGGAGGGCTTCGGAGCGCGAGACGTTACCCGGATCAAGGCGCGGCGAGGAGCTGGCGGGCGTCAGTGCGCGAAGGATCGAGGGCGAGCGTGCGCCGGGCGGCGGCCTGAGCGCCCGCGCGGTCGCCGCTGCGGAGGAGGACGGTGGCGAGCGCGTAGGGATAATCAGGAGACGCGGGGGCGAGGGCCTCGGCTTTGCGCAGGGCGTCGAT
>CAMATV010000349.1 GCA_945861235.1 Opitutus sp. GAS368 | reverse complement strand
GCGCCGACCTCATCACGTGGGGCCTGCGCTTCATGCGCGCCGCCAACGCCGACCACGTCACGCGCTCCGCGCCGCTCATCCGCGATCTCTCGCTCGCGAGCCGCGCGCTCTACGCACAACTCGCCGACGCCACCCAAAACGACTTCGGTCTCGTCCGTCGCGGGCTGCTCATGTTGTGCAAAACCCAGTACACGCTCGACGACGAAGCCCACGTCGCCACGCGTGCCCGCGAGCTCGGCCTGCCCGCCGAAGTCATTTCTTCAGCCCGCGCCGCTGAGCTCGATCCCGCCGTGCGCATGGCCATCGCTGGTGCGATCTATTTCCCGCTCGATTGCCACCTCTCCCCGCAGCGCCTCATGGCGACGCTGCTCCGCCTCACGCGCGCCGCCGGCGTAAAGTTTCACTGGTCCACTGAGATCACCGGCTGGCGCGCTACCGGACATAAACTCGCCGCCGCCCACACTGCGCGCGGCGACATCCCTGCCGACG
Source organism: Opitutus sp. GAS368 (assembly GCA_945861235.1). Taxonomy (GTDB): domain Bacteria; phylum Verrucomicrobiota; class Verrucomicrobiia; order Opitutales; family Opitutaceae; genus GAS368. Next base: position 3,841 of record CAMATV010000349.1, on the reverse strand, counting down.
AATTCATCCTCGCCGGCGGTTCATGGTCGCCCGCCATGGTGCGCGGTCTCGGCCTCAAGCTTCCGCTGCAAGCCGGTAAGGGTTACAGCGTCACACTCACCCAGCCCCGCCAGTTGCCGCAGCTCTGTTCGATTTTTACCGAGGCCCGCGTCGCCGTCACCCCCATGGGCGACACCCTGCGCATCGGCGGCACGATGGAGCTCAGCGGCATGGACGAATCGATCCAACGCGAACGCGTTGCCGGCATCACCGCATCCGTCCCGCGCTACTTTCCGGATTTCACCCCTGAAGATTTCCGCGATCTCCCCGTGTGGCGCGGCCTCCGACCCTGCGCGCCTGACGGTCTGCCCTACATCGGCCGCTTCGCGCGCCACGCCAATCTCACGGCCGCCACCGGTCACGCCATGATGGGCCTGAGTCTCGCCCCGATCACCGGCCAACTCATCGCCCAGCTCCTTTCCGGCGAAAAACCCTCCATCGACCTCACCGCACTTTCACCCGATCGTTTCAACTAACCTCTCCCTCCGATGAAAATGACTTGGACCGGCGTCCTTCCCGCCATCACGACCAACCTGCGCGCCAACGGCGCGATCGATCACCCGGCGCTCCTCCGCCACTGCCGCTGGATGCTCACGAGCGGCTGCACTGGCATCGTCTGCTGTGGTTCCCTCGGCGAAGCCGCCACGCTCAGCTTCGCGGAGAAAATTTCCGTCGTCACCACCGCCGTCAAAGCCGCCGCCGGTCGCGCGCCGGTGGTGCTCGGCATCGCTTCGCTCTCCACTGCCGAAGCCGTCGCCCTCGCCAAAGCCGCCGCGAAAGCGGGTGCCTCCGGTCTGATGGTGCTCCCGCCCTACACATACACGACCGACTGGCGCGAGATGAAGGCCCACCTCACCGCTGTGTTCCGCGCGACCAAGCTCTCGTGCATGCTCTACAACAATCCTCCGGCCTACAAAACCGACTACCTCCCCGCGCAGATCGCTGAACTCGCCGCCGAGTTTCCCTCGTTGCACGCCGTGAAAGAATCCAGCGGCGACATCCGCCGCGTCACCGCGATTCGCGCTCTCGTCGGCGACCGACTCACGCTCCTCGTCGGCATGGACGATGCCATTGTCGAGGGCATCGCAGCAGGCGCGCAGGGCTGGATCGCCGGTCTCGTCAACGCGTTCCCGCGTGAGTCCGTGGTGCTCGTGGAAGCCGCCCGCGCCGGCGATCACGCCAAGGCCCGCGCGATCTACGAGTGGTTCCTCCCGCTCCTGCGCCTCGATACGGTGCCAAAATTTGTGCAATACATTAAATGGATACAGGCCGAGCTGAACTGCGGCACCGCAACCGTTCGCCCGCCCCGCCTCCCGCTCGCAGGCGCCGAACTCGCTAACGCCCAGGCCATTCTCGCGCTCGCCTTGAAAACCCGACCGAAACTCTGACCCGTCGAGCCGCGCCCACGCGTGCGCATTTTGCCCCAAGCCCCAGACTTGCTCGCGAGACCGGTTTCAATCATCCGTGCTTCCCGATGAGTAGGCCCACCCAACCGATTGTCCGCACCGCGTAACGGTTCCCCACTGCGCCACTGAGGACCCTCGCATGGAATCCCAACAAGACTTCGTCTTCGCCGACGGGCCCACCCCCGAGCTGCACCTCCCCGACCCGCGCTCCAATCTCTACGCCGATGTCGCCGCGCTCTGGCAAATCCCCGTCGGCCAACTCATCCGCGTCGACCTGACTGGCCACCACTTCTCCGAACTCCGCGGACGCCTCGAACTCGCCCGCGCCCCCGCAGTCCCTTTCGATCGCCGCGAAACGCTCGCCCTCCGCATCGGCGACATCGAATTCACCAGCCGCCAGATCACCGCTTGGTCCCTCGCGTGAACGCCGTGCGCACGAAGGAATGGACCGACGCCCAGCGTCGTTGTCGCCTCTCCGACGCCGCCCTCGCGATGGCGAAAGAACTCGGCCTCGCGCCGCATTCACTCGTCAAAAACATTCCCAACCGCAGCGAGCCGTGGAAAGCCCCGGTCGAAGAATGGGTGCGCCGTCTCCACGAAGAAAAATTTCGCCACCGCCGCACCTCCGCCACCGCCGCACCTTCGCCACCGCCCGCGCCTCCCACCCCTGCGCCCCGGCCCGAGATCGCCGTGCCTCCGCTCGATCCTGCCCCGCACCTCGTCAGCGATATCGATGCGGCTCGCGAGGCGCTGTTCGCCCGCTTGGCCGACGGCGAACTCGATGAGGACTCCTTCCTCGCCGCAGTCGACCGCGTCGAATACGACCCGCCCGTTTCCACCGGCGAAATCGACGATGACGACGCCCGCATGCTCCGCCGCCGCGACTGCTTCCGACGTTTCGCCGACCTCTTCGCCACCGCTGCCGCGAAGCTCGATTTCGTCCAAAGCATCACCCTCTTCGGCTCGGTCGCCGCGCCGCTCGAAAAGGAGATCCCTCGCCACGCCCGCTTGCGGCGCGCCCGCGTGGAAATCTGGCACGAATGCAAAGACATCGACCTCGCTATTTGGGTCAGCGATCTCACCCGCCTGCGGGAACTCAAACGCGTCGTCTCCGATACCTCGAACCTCTGGCAGACCATCGCCCACGCCGAACACCTCCCCGGCATCCCGCACCATCAAGTCGACGTTTTTGTTATGGAGCCCGGCAGCGACCGTTACCGCGGCAACCTCTGCCACTATGGCCAGTGTCCGAAAGGAAAACCCGAGTGCGCCGTCGCCGGCTGCGGTGCCCAACCGTTGCTTCGCCTCCACGCCGACTTCGCGTTCAACCCGCGCGCTCCCTTCGGCCCGCACGCGGTCGTCTTGTTCGCTCGGAATCCCCCGCTTCCGTCAAGTGTGTAAACGCCCCTTTCTCCCCAAATTTCCGCATCCGTGCTCGACCAACGGCAACTTCCCCGCACGCTCTCGCCTCGCATCGCGAAAACTTGGACTCGTAGCTCAGCTGGATAGAGCGATTGGCTTCGAACCAATAGGTCGGGGGTTCGAGTCCCTCCGAGTCTAGGTTTTCACCTTTGAGAAACGCCAAACCTTGAGGTCTGAAGTGAGTCGACTGACAATGAATCTGACAACACTTACGCGGTTGTTCGCGGCTTCGGTTTTACCCTTGCGTGGTCACATCCTGCCGAAAATGCGCAGTCTTCGCGTTCACCACTTCGCGGAATTCATCAGCAATCACGCCGCCTTCCCCACTGATTTCAGCCATATTTTTTCGGGCCACGCGTTGTCCTAGTTCCACCTCCAGTTTCAGCCGCAGCAGCAGGTTTGGCTTTTGGCCAAGGGTTGCCAGCATCGTCTCCATCACCTCGCGGTCGATCGCTTCGCCGGCTTCGTGGCGGTTTCGGGCGCGGGCTTGGACTAACCGCGACATTCTCACTCTGAGTTCCCGCCGCCTCTCGGCGCGCGGACCTCCTCTTCCGAGGTAGGAGCCTGCTTGCGGGCGATGGATCGGTGGCAGGAGCCCGCTTGCGGGCGATTTTCCTCGGCTACCGCCACTCGTGCCGCGGATACCGTCGCGACAGCTCCGCCTTCACTTTCGGATACTGGTCGCGCCAGAAATTCGTCAAATCATCGGTCACTTGGATCGGCCGGTGATTCGGCGCCAGCACCTCGAACTTCACCGTCACGCGTCCGTGGCCGATCGTGAATTTCCCCTCGATGCCATACAGTTCTTGGATCCGCGCGCTCATGATCGGCGGGCCTTCCTTCGCATAGGTGAGCCGCGCCTTTCGCCCGTTCCCCATCACGAGTTTCTCGGGCAAATAATCATCGAGCACCGCAAACTGCTCTGCCGTCAGCCAATCCTTCAGCACGGGCATCACCGGCTTGTCCTTGATGTC
>CAMATV010000348.1 GCA_945861235.1 Opitutus sp. GAS368 | reverse complement strand
CTGTGTGCCGCGGCGGGTTGGCTCGTATCGCTCACCATCATGGCCGGCGACGGTTTCGGTGTCCTCGCGATTGGCGTGGGACTGGGAATCGGCATTCTCGTGGTGTTGGTGGACGTACTGTTGAAGGGGTTTTCGCTCCGTGGGCTATCGGCCGTGACATTCGGAATCGGCGTGGGACTGATCATCGCCCATATGGTGGGCACCTCACCGATTTTTGAGACCGGTGATCCGGCGGTCATTTACTTGGTGCGGCTCGCCTTGTTTGTGATTTGTCCATATCTCGCGACCGTTATCGCGCTGCGCGGTAAGGATGAATTTAATCTGATTATCCCCTATGTGCGCTTCGTGTCGCACGACGTGGATGTGCCGCTCGTCGTCGTGGACACGAGTGTGCTGATCGATGGACGAATCGCACGGGTGTGCGAGGCCGGGTTCTTGAGCAGCGCGCTGGTGATTCCCCGTTTCGTCCTAAACGAATTGCACGCGGTGGCCAACTCCCCTGATCCCCACAAACAGGCCCGTGGCCGGCGCGGGCTCGATGTGCTCAACGATCTTCGCAAAATCAAGAATCTCGATATCCGGATTACTGAAAGTGAAGTCGCCACGCGTGAGGACGTGGACGCTAAGCTGGTGTTTCTCGCGCAATCGATGCGCGCGAAGCTGCTGACGACGGACTACAATCTCGCGAAGATGGCGGAGTTTCATGGAGTGACCTGGCTGAACCTCAACCTGCTCGCGAAGTCGTTGCGCCAGGAAGCGATGATCGGCGAGCGCGTTGAGGTCGATCTGGTGAAACCGGGCAAAGAGGACACGCAGGCCGTGGGATTTCTGGAGGATGGCGCGATGGTGGTCGTGAGCGGGGGACGCCCGCACATTGGTCGGCGCGTCCAGGCGGAAATTATTAGCGTGTTACCGACCGCGGGCGGAAAAATGATCTTCGCGCGGCAGGTGGCGGATTTGGAACAGGCTGGTGGGGTGGGTGGCGCCGGGTGAAAGGCGTTGCGGCGAGCCTCGGCGCCGGTTGGCGTGGGCTGCCCGCCGCGGTCATCCGCGGGAACGCGTATTTTTGACCGGAGTACATAGAAAATTGGTGTTTACTTGCGCCCCGCGTTTTCCCAATACCAAACCTTCTTGGGGGCCGGTAGCTCAGTTGATAGAGCGCGTCGTTCGCAATGACGAGGTCAGGGGTTTGATCCCCCTTCGGTCCACCATTTCATCTCCACGGCCGAGCACGGCAGGACGCAGGAAGACATTCCAGCCTGAGGAAATCATTTCGGGTGAACGATGGGAGGGATGGTCGCACTTGCGTGAAACGACGTTTGCCTGCGCAGATGCTTCGTTGCTCACACCTATTGGTGACACGTGTTACGACCGGGTAACTTCCGCAAAACCCTACTGGTGCATTGGCCCGGCATTTGCTAATCTCTTTGCCTAACTCGGGTTTGTCCGATCTCTCATCACAACTATTACTGGAATGAAAAAGAATACCTCTAAATCTGCCGCTGAGTCGCCCGTCCCGGCGACGAAGGTTGCTCCGGTTAGGGTGAAAGTGGCCGTCGCGGCTCGTAAGGCTGTGCCGGCTCGCAAGCCGGCCAAGCCCGTGGCCAAGAAGAAGCTCGCCGCGCGCGCCGCTGCACCGGCGGTCAAAGTCGTGGCGGCCAAGGCCGTCGTGGCGACGATCACGGCGCAGATCGACATCGGCTTCGGCAACGCGCTCTACATGCGTGGCGAGGGTGCGGGGCTGAGCTGGGACCAAGGCCTCCTGATGAATTGTGTGAGCGACAGCGAATGGCAATGTGTGCTGGGCGAATCCGCGCGACCCATCGTCTTCAAGTTTCTCGTCAACGACCTGAGCTGGAGCACGGGCGAAGATTTTTCCGTGATGGCGGGCACGAACGTGACGCTCACGCCGACGTTCTAAGCGCCGGTGGTGCGCTTTTCCGTGGGCGACGGAGATGCCCGCTCCATCGATCCGTTTCCGTGATCTCATTCGTGGGAGCTGGTCCGACGGGATGGCTGTTGGCGTACTCCGGTGGAGACTCCGCTCCGCCCATCGCAAAGCGAAACGCTGGTCATTTGGCTTCGGCGCCGATGTGAAAATACGTCAGACGATTGGGTGACTCCGCGGCGGTATTCGGCGTGCTTCCGCTGGCAAGATAGCTCAGACTCTGGTTTTTCGGTTCCATCCCTCTCATCCCCGTGCGTTTTATCCTTGGTGCCATTTTCCTGCTGGGCGTCGCCCTTGTCTCCGTCGTGGGTGCGGAGGCTGGCCAGCCCAATGTTCTCATTATCGTCGCCGATGATCTTGGTTTTGCCGACGTTGGCTTCAATGGCGGCAAAGTCATCGCCACGCCGAATCTCGACCGCCTCGCCGCGACCGGGGTAAACCTGACCGATTTTCGGGTGTGCCCCATGTGTTCGCCGACGCGCGCCGGACTCATGACTGGTCGCTGGCCGGCCCGCTTTGGACTGATGCGCGCGGTCGTTCCCCCGTGGTCGCGCTATGGTTTGCCCGCGAGTGAGAACACCCTGCCGGAATTGCTCGGTGCTGCCGGCTATGGCGAACGCGTCATTATGGGCAAGTGGCACCTCGGCCACGCACAACGCGAGTTCCTCCCGTTGGCCAACGGTTTCACGCGCTTTTACGGCCACTACAACGGCGCGATCAGCTACGTCACTCACGAGCGCGACGGGGAGGTCGACTGGCACGATAACGACCGCACCGTGCGTGAGCCGGGTTACTCCACCGACCTGATCGGCAACGCCGCCGCCCGCTTCGTGCGCGAAGCCGCGGCCGGGCAGCCGTGGCTCCTCTACCTTCCCTTCAACGCCCCGCACGCGCCTTACGAGGCCAAAGAGGAGGATCTCCAGAAATACCCCCTGTTGACCGGCGATCGGCGCACCTACGCCGCGATGGTCGACTCGATGGATCAAGCCATCGGCCGGATCCTCGCCGCCGTTGAAGCGCGTGCTGATGCTGCGAATACGTTGGTGCTCTTCTTCAGCGACAACGGCGGGATTCTCAACGTGGGCTCGAGCAACGGCCCGTATCGCGGAGCCAAGCTGACCGTCTACGAAGGCGGCACGCGCGTCTGCGCCGCGATGCGTTGGCCTGCCGGTGGCGTGAGTGGCGGCAAACGCTTCGACCAACGCATCGGCTACATCGATGTTTTGCCTACCGTGCTCGCCGCCGCTGGCGCTTCCGTCGCGAAAGACGTCGACGGCGTAAATTTCCTGCCTGCCCTCCGCAGCAGCACGTCGTTGCCCGAGCGCCCGTGGTTTACTTACATGCATCAAAGCGCCGACGCCCATGCTTCCGTGCATGGGGGTAACTGGAAGTTGGTCGCTCACGGGGATTTTTTCCCGGAGCGCCCGGCGACCCAACCCGCACTTGAACTCTACGATCTCGCCACCGATCCCGCCGAAAAATCCGACCTCGCCGCACAACAGCCCGAGATCGTCGCGCGCCTGCATGCCCGGCTGCGCGAGTTCGGCACGTGGCAAAAATTCGGCGTCAGCGCCTACACCGAAGGCCGCGCCGGATTTGTGCCTCCGAAAGATTGGATCGTCGGCGGACCGCCCGCCGCTCCGCGCGACCCCCCCGCGCCCAAGGCGGGAAAAAATAAAAAATCCGCGGCCCCCAACTGAACCTTTCCTTTCGTCCATGCCATCGCCCGTCCGTTTTCTCTCCGCGCTCTTCGTCGTCTGGTTACTCCTGAGCAGCACCCTCTGGGTTGCCGCCGCCGAGCCGGCTCCCGCGCGCCGTCCCAATTTCATTATGATCCTCATCGACGACATGGGGTGGGGCGACTTTTCCTGTTTCGGCAACAAGGACGCGAAGACGCCCCAGATCGATCGCCTCGCCGCCGAGGGCCTCCGCTTCGAACAGTTTTACGTCGCCTCGCCGATCTGTTCGCCCTCGCGCGTCGGCCTCTCGACGGGCCAGTATCCACAACGCTGGCGCATCACGTCCTTCCTCAACAACCGAGCTGAGAACAGCGCGCGCGGCATGGCCCAGTGGCTCGATCCGAAGGCCCCGGTGCTCGCGCGCATGTTGCACGACGCCGGCTACGCCACGGGCCATTTCGGCAAGTGGCACATGGGCGGCCAGCGCGACGTCGACGATGCTCCGCCGATCACCGCCTACGGTTTCGACACCTCGTTGACGAACTTCGAAGGCATTGGGCCCAAGCTCCTTCCGCTCACCCTCAAGCCCGGCGATGAAAAGCCCGAGCGCATTTGGGCCGACGCCGAGCGTCTCGGCCAACCGGTGACCTGGATGCAGCGTTCCCAGATCACGACCGGCTTTGCCGATGCCGCGCTCGCGTTTAT
>CAMATV010000347.1 GCA_945861235.1 Opitutus sp. GAS368 | reverse complement strand
CTCACGTTCGCGTTGGTGTTGCCGATGCCACTCGGTGAGACCGCGTTGGCGGTGTTCTGCGGGAGCTGCGTGATGAAGTCCTGCATCGAAATCGCGCCGCTGCGATCGATGAGTTCGCGGTCGACGACCACGTAGGGAGTGATGTCGTCCAACGTGCGGGGCTGGTCCACGTTACGGGTTTCGAAGCGGTCGCCCTTGATTTCAAATTTCTCGAGTGCGACCGCGGATTGACCGGCGGAGGGGGAAACGGCGGCACTGCCGGCGAGACTCAAAAACAGGAAACCGGCAAGACCGCGGACGGCGCGAAGGAGGGTGGATGGGGTTAACATGGGTTTGGGAGGAGTTGATTCTTTAGTGTCAGGGATGGCCCGTCGGTGCAGCTTTGCCTCGCGAATTTTCCTGGCGCGCTTTCGTTGGTTCGGAAGTCGGTCGCAGCGATCACGACGTGAAGAGACAGGTGTCCGACCGATCGCTGTCAACGGGTGAGCGTTTCAAGCGGCGGATTTTTCGAACTGCTAATCACGCCGGAACGCGATCGTCGAACCACTACTGCCCTTGTCGCAGGTATTTCACGACGGCCTCGGTCCGGCTGCGCACATGGAGTTTTTGGTAAATGTGGGTCACGTGCGTTCGCACCGTTTCCAGACCGATGCCGAGCTGGTCGGCGACTTCCTTCAGCACGAGGCCCTTCACGAGCAGATCGAGGATCTCCTGTTCCCGGGGCGAAAGCCGCTCGGACTCCACCACCGGTTTTTCACTCCGATGAAAAAACTGCACGACTTGGCGGGCGATGTGAGCCGACATGGGCGCCCCACCGTGTTGGACTTCCTGGAGCGCATCCAAGAGTTTTTCGGCCACATCGCGCTTGATCAGATAGCCATTGGCCCCCGCCTTCAACGCGCGGAAAACACTATCGTCGTCTTCGTAGACCGTGAGCATGAGCACCAGCAATCGCGGCAACTGGGTCTTGAGGCGCACGACACATTCGATGCCGCTCATCTTCGGCAAATTGATATCCATCACCGCGAGGGTCGGCTGGAGCACCGGAGCTTCCCGCAGCGCTTCCTCCGCCGAGCCAAAGGCCCCCAGCAGACGCAGGCGTTCATCGGTGCGAATGAGCGCCGCCAGATTTTCCCGCACCGCGCGGTCGTCTTCTACGATGACTAAGCCCGGTCTCATGCGTGCTCCTCTGCCGTCGGCAACGGCACGTTAAGCCGCACTTGCGTGCCTGCCCCCGGAGTTGATTCCACAAGGCACGTGCCGCCGACTTCCTCCATGCGTCGCGCGGAATGATTGAGCCCATTACCGCGCTTCACCGTCGCGGGATCGAAACCACCGCCGTTGTCCGCCACCGTCACGCGCAGACGATCGCCGTCGAGCTCGAGTTGCACGCGCACTTCGGTCGCGCGCGCGTGTTTGAGGGCGTTGTTCAACGCCTCCTTCACCACCATCATGAGCCGGTGGCGCAGCCCGCTCGGGAGCGTCCGCGGCGGCAACAGCGTCGGGATATCGAGCCGGCAACGCACGCCGGCGTCGCGCAACAGGACTCCGGCATATTGGCTCAGATAGTTACTGAACCCTTCGAGCGAGTCGTGCGAGGGATTCGCCGCCCAGACGATTTCCTCGAGGGCGGCTGCGAGTTCCTTCACCGCGCCATTGATGTTCCGGAGTGGTTCCTGGACCGCCGCGTCCGCCGGCGCGGATTTCAAAGCGCGTCCGGCCAACAGCGAAATCTGGGTAAAACGCGCGCCCATTTCATCGTGCAGATCCCGCGCCATGCGCGTCCGTTCTTCGTCCACAGCGCGACGTTTCTCCAACCGCTGCACTTCGCGCTGGAGCTTGCGCCACGTAAAATAACGCACCGCGCCGAGCAGAGCAGCGACGACGAAACTGGCGCCGCACAGCCGAAACCACGGCGTCGCATAAAACGGCGGGCGCACCTCAATCGGCAGGCGGAGAGACGGGCCCGTCGGCCGCCCCAGCTCGTCCGTCGCCCACGCACGAAACACGTAGTTGCCGACCGGGAGCATGCGGAAGGACAACGCCGCATCGTGGCCGCGACCGATGCTATACATTTCATCGCTTTCCAACCGCAGACGCTGGCCGGGCAAGACCGGAGCGATCGCGTCCAAGTTCATCAGCCAACCTCCCGTGTTGTCAGGTTCCACATCGACTAACGCGAGCAGCGGCTCCGGGGCCTCGTTTCCTTCGGCATGAGCATACAAACGCGGAATGTTTAGGCCGGTGCCATCGCGCACCCATCCGTGGGGATTCCCGCGGACAGACTCAAGACCTGATCCGCGCAGATGTTCGAGTTTATAGAGTTCCCTCTCCGTCGCCGTATCGGGCCCGGGCGTCAACGCCGTGAGTTGTAAGCGGCGAATGGTCCAGAACCCGGTCGTGCGCGGCACGCCACCCGACACCATTAAAATCCGCAATCTGCTGGCTCGTTCCGGCACGACGGTTTCGTCCGTATGCCGGTGCCAACGTGAGTTCTGGGGCAGGCCACCCCAGCCCGGACTCTCGCCCTGGCGAATGAACGCCGCACTGCCGACCGGGCGATTGTCCCGATCAAGGAAACGCAGCATGAGATACATTTGGCTATCATGATCCTGCCATTCATCCTGCAAGCCCTCGAGCCGTGACCGCAGCCTTACGACCGGTGCCTTGCCGCCCGGTGCGGTGCGAAGATTGATTTCCAAAGGAAGTTCGCTCGGCCGAAACGAGAGCCCGAGGTAGGCCGTTTCGCCATTGGCCTCAGCTCGCAGATCAAGCTTCGGAGTCAGCGCTCGCCCTCCGAGCACAAGCTCACCGAGCGCCGGACGCGCCGAATAATTCGTCGTCTCTTCCGCCGCGGCCAAACGCACCACTCCACTGATGGTCACGCCGAGCACGGCGCACCAACGACAGAGGCGGGGAAGTTTCGGCACAGTGAACATCGTCGTCATCGGCTCCTTCATTCCGAGTTCATTCTTGTCGGCGAGCTACACTGCATCCCATCAACCATAGCGAATCACGGGTGATTGCCCATCCCCCGAACGGGGGATGTTCGCGGATTCGGCAATGGCGCATGCTCACAACCGCCGATGACTGGTCCGCCCCTCGGAGCCTGCGTGACGAATCGGACATCGGCCACCCTCCCTCCCACCATGAAACTCGTCCCCTGCCTTAGCCTGTTGCTCGCCGCAGCAGTTTTGACCCCGGCCTCCGCTCAAGTCGCGCCCGCCGTTGCCCCAAATTCCTCCGCCGCCGCCAGCGCCAATGCCACCAAAGGCGAAGAGGCCATCGTCCTCTCGCCCTTCACGATCAGCAGCGACGAAGACAAGGGCTACGCCGCTTCCTCCGCCCTCGCCGGCACCCGCACCAATGAGAAACTCGCCAACCTCCCCAACTCCATCTCCGTTTTCACGGCCGATTTCCTGAGCGATCTCGCGCTCAACGATTTCTTCGGTGCGGTCGATTTCGCCATCGGTGCCGAAAATATCTTCAACGACTCGGGCACCATCGGCGCCCCGGTCAACATTCGCTCCGGCAACCAGATTAGTTTCCGCGGCATTCCCTCCATCCGCCAGCTGCGCGACGGTTTCCCGTGGTTCCTTTCCGCCGACAACTACAACACGGAACGCATCGAAATCTCCCGCGGTCCCGGCGGTCTCGCCTACGGCGACGTCGACCCCGCCGGCGTCATCAATATCTCCACCAAGCGCGCCACGTTTCGCAACCGCGCCGCCGCCACGGTGCGGATGGACTCATTCGGCACGCAGCGCTACTCGGTCGACCTGAACCAGAAGCTCGCTCCCCGCCTCGGCCTGCGCGTCAACGCCCTCAACTCCGAGACTGAACAAGATCGCCAGCGCGGCGGTTTCGATTTCCGCGGTTTCGCCGGCGCCCTGAGTTGGGAGCCGTTCCAAAACGGAAAAACTCGCGTCGATCTGAACTACGAGCGCGGCACGACGCGTAACCACATTGCCGCCCTCCGCCCCACCGACGTGAGCGTGGTCTACGTCCGCGGCTCTGCCACCAATGAGCCCGACGGCAACCCCAACCTCGCCGGCGTGCAGCCCAACGGCGTCGGCGTGCGCCGCTTGGCCGCTCCCGGCAACACCCGCGTCTTTTTCAAGATCGACGGCACGTTTTACGACATGCAGTCGACCGCCACCACCACATTTCGCAATACGTCGCGAGCGAACACGAGCACGACCCTGACCGACGGCTACGCCAATCCCCTCAACTTCCACGGTCTCGGGGCTTCCCTCAGCATCTTTCCCTATGGGATGGATTGGGGCGGTCCCGACAACCGCCACGATACCAATTTTCACGCCTACAACCTCGAACTCACCCACCGCGTAGGC
>CAMATV010000346.1 GCA_945861235.1 Opitutus sp. GAS368 | reverse complement strand
CCGTTGAAGGAGGTGAAACTTCCGCCGGCGTAGACGAGTCCGGCCGAGTCGACGGCGAGCGCGAGCACGTCGCTGCCGAAGCTCGTGCCGACGGCGAAGGTAGTGTCGATCGCGCCGGTCGCGCCGAGGCGGACGATGCGGCTCAGCGTAATGGTGCCGGACGGACTGGCGGCGGTGGTGGACAGGCCGTTGACGGTCGTGAAGAGGCCGCCGACGACGACCTTCACGCTGGCGCCAGTGCCCTGAAGCGCGATGGCGCGCACGTCGCTGTTGAAACCGGCGGCGACGTCGAAGGTGGCGTCGAAGGCGCCGGTGCTATCGAGGCGGACGAGGCGGTTGCGATTGGTGGTGACGCCGTTGTGCGAGGTGAAGGAGCCGCCGGCATAAATCTTGGCGGCGGCGCCGGTGCCATCGACCGCGAGGGCGTGGACACTACTGTTGAACCCGGTAAGCCCCGTGGCGAACGTGGTGTCGAGCGCGCCGGTCGCATCGATCCGGACGAGGCGGTTGACGCTGCTGCTGGTGGAGCCGAAGTAGGAGAACGAGCCACCGACGAGGTAGCGGACGGAGCTGTCGGCCATCACCTGGCGGGCGAGGGCGTAGACGGGGAAGGAGGGGCCGTTGCCGGCGGCGGCGAACGTGGCGTCGAGGGCGCCGGTGGTCTTGCTGAGTTTGGCGATGCGGTTGCGGAGCGCACCACCGACGCCGGTGAAATCGCCGCCGATGATAATGCCGTCGGACTCGATCAAGATGGCGCGGATCGAGCCGCCCGCGGTGACGGCCGCGGGAACCCAGGTGCTGTCGTAGGAACCGTCGGCGTTGAAGCGGGCGATGCCGAGGCGCGGGTCGCCGTTGACGCGGGTGAATTCGCCCGCGACGTAGATCCGGTTGTTGTCGGAGGTATCGACGGCGATCGCGGAGGCATTGGCATTATTGATTTCGATGCGCGGTGCCGAGGCGCGCGGGCGCATCACGGTCGGATAGTTGGCGACGGCGGGGACGACGTCGACCCGCACGCCCTTCGACGTGACGGAGGCGAGACCGTCGCTGACGACGACGTCGTAGGAGCCGGCGTCGGTGAGCGCGGCCGTGCCCCAGGCCAACGTGGAGGCGACGGCCCCGGGGAGCGGAAAGCCGAACTTGCGCCACTGGTAGGTGAGCGGGCCGGTGCCGGTGGTGGCGGCGGTGACCGAAAGCGAGCCCCCCTGCCCGACCGTCACAGTGGTGGCGACGGGCTGCGTGGTGATCGTGGGTGCAGGACCGGTCACATCGGCGGTGGCGCTGGCGATCGGGGGCGAGCCGGCACCGCTGACCTGCACCCAGTAGCGAGCGGAGGTGGAGGTGGTGAAGCTGGCGGACGTGGCACCGGAAATGGGGGCGGAAGTGTCCCCGCTGGCACCGCGATACCATTGGTAGGTGGCCCCGGCGACGCCGTTGGTGGTGACGGAGAGTGAGGTCGAGCCGCCAGCGGGGATAGTGGTGGAGGCGACGGATTGGGTGACAATGCGCTGCAAGCCGGTGTTGAGCTGCGAGCGGATGACGATGCCGCCATTGCTGGCGCTCCAAAAGGCACCGTTGCCGTAGGTGATGCTGCCTTGGTTATAGAGGTCGGCGCCAACGAACATCCCGGACCAGGACACCCCGTCGGTGCTCACCAGAACCGAGCCGGCGGAGAAGCCGCCTGCATGGACCGCGACGTTGAGGCCGCCGCCGTGCGCGACATCGTCTAGCGCCACGCCGGAGGCTCCCAGGCCGCGGTTGGCCCACGCAAGCCCATCGGAGGACGTGAGCACGGTGGAGGACGCCCCGAGCGCGATGAATTGACCGCCGACGAAGCGAACGGTGTTGAGCGCGTTCGTGGTGTTGCTCGTCTGCGCGCTCCAACTGCTGAGGTTGGTGGAAGTATAGATGCCGCCGGTGGCGTTGACGGCGACGAAAAGCGGCGTCGCCGCTGTGTTGCAGGCGAGGCCGTTGATGGTGGCGCTGCCAATCGTGCCAGTTCCCGCGGTCCAGGTGTTGCCGTCAACCGACGTAATATAGGCGCCGGCCCCGCCAGCCGCGACGAACTTGCCGCCGCCGTAGGCGAGCGAGAAGTAGTTGGTAGTGCCAAAAGAGCGGTTGCTCCACGTGATGCTGTCGGGCGAGGTCAAGATGGCGCCGGAATCGCCAACGGCGACAAACAGGCCGGCGGCGTAAATGACGCGGCGGAGCGTGGTGTATCTGACCACCGGGAGGGCGGGCGCGAGCGACGTCAGGGTGGCGCCGTCGGCGCTGGTCAGGATGCCGCCCTGAGTGCCGACGGCGACGAAGCGGCCGTTGCCGTAGGTCGAGTCGGAATAGTTGATCGGCGAGACACCGCTCCGGAACGTCCACGAGTTGGCCGCGATCGCGCCGGTGGGGGAGGTCGTGACACTGCCCGGGAACCCGACGGCGACAAACTGACCGCCCCCGAAGGCGAGCGCGTTAATGTTGGGATTGCCGATGGGAAGAACGCTTCCGGCGGCCCAGGTCGTGCCGTCGGCGGACGTGATGAGGGTGTTGCCAACGACGCCGACATAGAGGCTGCCACTGTGGGCGACGGCTTTGAGGTCTCCAAGCGTGTTGGAGGTCGCCGTGGTCCACGTGCCGGAGCCGGTGGCGGATGTGCGAACCGTGCCCGCGACGCCGACCGCCACGAAAAGGTTGTTCGCATACGTGACCGCATTGAGGGCGTTGATGGTGCCGGAGGTGGCGGCGGTCCAGGTGCCGGTGGTGACATCGGCGGTGGAATAGATCGCGCCGCTGCTGGCGACGGCGACGTAGTTGCCCGCGGTCTTGAAGGCGACGGCGTTCAGCGTGATGCTGGCGGTGCCGAGGTTACCGGCGGCCCAGGCCGTGGCGTCGGCGGCCGTGGAATAGACCACGGTGCTGGCGGCGCCCACCGCGACAAAACGCGTGCCATCGTGCACCACGCCGTTGAGCTGATTGGTTGTGCCGGAAGTAACCGTATTCCAGGTCACGCCGTTGTCGGGCGAGACCAGAATGATCCCGTCGCTCCCGACGGCGACGAACTTGCCGGTCGCATACGTGACGGAACGTAGCGTATTGGGAATGAAATTGGAGGCCGCCACCCAATTTTGCCCGTTGGACGAGGTGTAGATGTTGTTCGAGCCGACGGCGGCATACACGGTGCCGCTCGACGCGACGCTGTTGAATTGCCCGAACTGGATCGTCGGATTAACCGGGCTCCAGACCGTCGCCGCCGTGGGCACGGTCGCGAAATTCCCGGCGCTATTGGCCAGCGTGACGGAATAGTTGGCCGCGTCGGCGGCCCCGACGTTGTTCACGGTCAGGCTGGCATTCGTCGCAGTCGAAATATCCGCGCCATTCTTCCTCCACTGATACGTCGGTGCGGGCCGGCCAATGGCGAGAGCGGAAAAGCCCAAGCTAGCGCCTTGTTTGGTGGCAACGGGGAGGACCGGGCCGAGGAGCGCGGAGGCGAAATCGGTGCGGTCGGCGTCGATGACGGCGATTTCAACGAGGGCGTTGCCGGCGGAACTGCTGACGCCGGTGAGTTGGACGGTGTAGTTGCCGGGGGCGAGCGTCGTGAGCAGAGCGGCGTCGTTGCTGCCGTCGGCGAGGGGGCGGAGGCCGGCGGTGACGGCGGCGTTGGCGACGAGGGCATTCGTGGCGGCGGTGCCCCAGTTGTCGTTGGAAGCGACGGAGACGGACGAGGAATTAAAGACGTTGATCGAGGGATTCGAGAGCGTGCCGGCCAGACCGACGGAGGCGAGCGCGGGCCCGAGGCCGCGGATCAGGACGGTCTGGCTGGGGCCGGTGCCGATGACGAAACCGGCGGTGGTGGTGGCTCCGGAGGCCACCGGGGCCTTGAGATTGAGGTAGGCGAGCCGCGGGGTGAGCGAGACCGTATCGGCGTCGTAGACTTCGAGCAGGGCGGTGCCGGTGGCGCCGGAGACACCGTCGACGCGGGCGGTGTAGGTGCCGGGGGCCAGCGTGACGAGGAGGGCGGCGTCTTTGCTGTTGGCGTCGAGGGTGAACGCACCCGCGGCGGTGGTCGCGGCGACGATGGCGGCGGATGAGGCAGCCGAGCCCCAGTTGTCGTTTTCGGCGACACGCTGGCCCAAGCCGTCGAAGACCACGAGCGCGGGATCAGTGATAAAGCCGGAGATGCCGAAGGAGGCGAGCTTGGGGCCGACCGCGCGGATCAATACGGTCTTGGATGCGCTGCCCTCGATGGTGAAGCTCGTGGACAGGGCACCCGCGCCCGAAGCGCCGGCCGGGGCGCGCACGGAGAGATTGACGAGGGCCCGCTGGGGCGCAGCGGACAGCAACGCGGGCAGGCAGCCGCAGAACAGGGCGAGGAGGAG
>CAMATV010000345.1 GCA_945861235.1 Opitutus sp. GAS368 | reverse complement strand
CCTGCCGGTCTACGGAAACACTCCGCCGTGTGCAGAGCGCCGATGGGCGGAAGGTCAGGCCCGAATCTCGGTGATCTGCTTCGTGGCGATTCCGATGGGGCGGTCCAGCGGAACTCCGGCGCAACCGAGCAACGTGGTCAGCAGGTCGCCTTGATTACCGCGGACATTCGGGAGGAATCGTCCGGTGTTGATGGAGCCGCCGCCCCGTCCGGCGACAATAAAGGGCAGATTTTCCCGGGCGTGCTTGTTGCCGTCCTCCAGCCCGGAGCCCCACATCATGATGCAGTTGTCGAGCAAGGTGCCGTCGCCTTCGCGGATGCTCTGCATGCGTTTGATCATGTAGGCGAACTGGGCGATGTTGAACGCGGTGATCGCGGCGACTTTCCGGACTTTCTCCGCTTCAAAGCCGTGGTGGGTGTTGGAATGGTGCGTATCCGAAAATCCGAGTTCCGGGTAGGAAACGCCGTTCGGCGTGGACCCGATGTAGCTGCTGACGCGCGTGGTGTCGGTCTGGAACGCCAGCACGTTGAGGTCGCACATGACCTGCATGTACTCGCTACGTTTGTCGCCGACGGGGATCTTGATCTCGATGGGTGGGGAATCGGACGCGTGGCGCTTGCTCGTGCTGACGCCGGCTTTCTCGAGGGCCGCCTCTTTTTGGCGAAACTCGATCGCGGCGATGCGCCGCTCCACGGCCCGCACGCCGTCCAGATATTCGTCCAACTTGTGTTGGTCGCCCTGCGGCAAGGTGCGGCGCAAGTCACGGGCACCGCCGAGCACCAAATCCAGCATCTTGCGATCCAGCGCGCCCGCCTGCGTGGTTTGGCCGGGTGAGCGGCGCTGGCCGGAGGCGTCCGGCATGCCAAAGAGTCGGTTGAGGACGCTGCGGGGATTGGTCTCGGCGGGGACGGCCTGCGTAGCCGAGCGAAAACTACAGTGCGAATAATACCCCTCGTTCAGACCTTCTTGGTTTTCTTTGTGGGTCTGGGGCATGGTCGCCAATTCCAGCGACGGCAACGACGTGAGCGGGCCGACGTAGTTCGCCGCGATTTGATCCGCGGAAATCGAAATATGGATCTGATTCCGCCGGTTCGCGTCGGGCAGTGATGCCGTGAGCCACGTCGACAATTCGAGTGCGTGGGGTGCGCCGTTGAAGGGCGAGATCGGCACGCCCGAGATGCCTTTCATGAGCAGACATTGGTCGAGCACGGGGCGCAGCGACTCCAACGCCGGTGGCGGTGTCGTCAGGAAACTCTCCGGGCTCGCGGGCCAAAACTGATCCATGATGACCCCATGCGGCATATACATGAAGCCGAGGCGGACCGGTGGCTTGACCGATTTTTTCTTTTCCGGCTCGGCCCACCCCATGGAGTCCAACAGCGGCAGCGCGAGGGCGACGCCCATTCCTTTCAAACACGTGCGACGATCGATCAAGTGGGGAGAGCTCATGGGGCGGGGAGGTGGTTAATTTTGGATACGGCGCTGCGTGAAGGGGTAGCTGGTGACGATGGCGGTGATAAGACTTTGCATGCGGTAGCCGTCTTTGGCGATAGTTTCCACCAGGCGGTCGACCACAATTTCGTCGTAGCCTTCGAGCTGGCGACAGAGGGCGTAGGCCAGAAGTTTCACGGTCAGGTTGCGGGCCAGTTCCTCCTGCCGGGCGGCGATGATCACCTTGAGTTCTTGGGGCGACGAAAAGCGTTTTCCACCGGGGATCTCGCCGGCGGCGTCGATCGCGCCACCCGTATCGTCTTGGTCGCGCCAGCGTCCGATGGCATCGAAATTCTCCAGGCCAAATCCAATCGGATCGAGGATCTTGTGGCAGTTGGTGCAGACGGAATCCGTGCGGTGCAGCTCGGTGCGCTGGCGCAGGGTGAGGTTGGCGACTTGCGCGTTGTTCTGTTTTTCCAGAGCGGGCACGTTCGGCGGAGCGGGCGGGACGTGTTCCCCGAGCACTTGTTCGAGCACCCACACCCCACGTTTGACGGCGCTGGTGCGATGGGGAAACGAGGTCGTCGCCAGTATGCCCGGCATGCCCAGAATCCCGCCCCGGTTGGCATCGGTCAGCTGCACCCGGCGCATGGCTGGGCCGGTGACGGTTTTTTCGAGACCATAAATTTTCGCCAGCGTCTCGTTGAGGAAAGTGTAGTCGCTATCGACGAAACCGACCACGCTCCGGTTTTCGCGCACGATGCTGTCGAAGAAGAGCCGCGCCTCATCATACATCGCGGAGCGCAGTTCGCCGGTCATCTGCGGAAATTTCACCGGATCGAACGTCTTGCCCGCCAGCTCGCCGACGCCGAGCCACTGCGCCCCGAATCCATCGAACAACGCGCGTGATCGTGGATCGAGGAGCAAGCGCTGCACCTGCGCCTGCAAAATCGCGGGCTCGTGCAACGTGCCCCGATCCGCCAAGCCTGCGAGCTCTGCGTCCGGCAGCGTGGCCCACAGCAGATACGATAACCGCGACGCGAGTTGATAATCGTCCAGCGGCACGATCGTGCGGCCCGGCGCAATCTCCGTCGCCGGCGTGATAAACAGGAACTGCGGCGAAACGAGCACCGCTTTGAGCATCAGGCCGAGGGCCGCGGGGTAGGCGAGATGGTGGTCGCGCCCGAGATCGAAAACGCCCACGAGCACATCGAGCTCCGCCTCCGTGGGCGGGCGGCGATAGGCGTCGCGGGCGAGCGAGCGGGCCACCGTGCGCGCCGCCGCGCGGGCATCCGCGCCGTGCGCCGGGGGTTCACCGAAGAGCCGCTGTTGCAGCGCAGTCGGCGGCGCGTCGGCGGGGGCCACGATGCGATCCACGACCTCGTTGGCGATTCCGAGATACTGCTCGGACTGGAGCGGCGACAGCGTATTCAGATAGCCCTCACCGAAGACTTCATCTGGCAACCCACGGGCGACTGCCGGGTCGACGCCGAAGAGATCGTGCAGCGTGTTGCCGTATTCCGCCTTGGTCAGGCGACGGATCACAAAGGGACCGGGGTCCTTCGGGCTGAGAAACTTGATCTGGCCAATCCAGTTGAGAAACGTTTGTCGCTCGGCGTCGGTCGGCTGTTTCTCCGTGTCCTCCGGGGGCATGTCGTGGGCCTTGACGTTGGCGAGGGCCTGCTTCCAGCGCTGGCTGAAGGCCGCGTTGCCGGGGGCTTTGAGGGCGGGTTCGAAGTTGACCCCGCCCTTGGATTTCCGGTTGCCGTGACAGTTAAGGCAATACGTGCGGACAAAGGGCGTGACTTGATCGCGAAAGGTTTTTTTCGCCTCGGCCTGCAGCGCGGAAAATTCCCCGTCGTCCGCCAGCTCCCCTTCGGCCGCGAGGGCCAACAATGGCGCCAAGCCGAAAGCGAACAGGGCGATCACGCCTCGGGGAAAATTTGTCGGTAGGGTGATGCGGGGTCTCATGCTCGTTGCCGCCCACCATCGTGAGTCAGCCGCCGTGGCTCAATTTGAATCGCAGCGAACGGCCGTGAGCTTTTGGCACTCCCGGGGAGATCGACTGCTCAGGCTGCGTCTGCCTGCGGCGATTGGATTTCCACGGGCTATGTGGGATCGGGCCCGAACCGGTTGGCTACCGCGCAAGGTTGGCACGACTGAGTGGGAGATTAGCTGACTCCGGATTCCGACCCCTGCTTCGCGCAAAGCTTCGACGGGCGCGGCTCTGCAGCTTGACAGTGAATATTGGTGACTCATTTTGATTCACATGAAAACAGCGACTGTCCGGCAACTGCGCACCGAATTTCCCAAGGTGCTGGCATGGGTCAACGCCGGCTTGGAAGTGTCCATCACACGGCGTCGTCAAATCGTGGCCAGTCTCGTGCCGGCAGGCAACCGCCCAAAGCTGACTACCGTGCTGCCCGATTTCCGGGCGCGCCTGCGGCGAACCTACGGCACCAAAATTATCCCGGCGGCGGTCATGGCCGACATTCTCGCTGAGAACAAGGGCCGATACTGATGGCTGCGCCGGTTTACGCCGACACGAGTTTCCTCGTGTCGCTCTACGTGCAAGATGCGAACACGGCCCGCGCCGTGGCGGCGGTGGAAGCCGGTGCGACGCCGCTCGTCTTCACTCCCCTCATCCGGCATGAGCTGCGGAATGCGCTCCGGCTTTGCGTATTTCGGCGGCAAATTTCCTCCGCCCAACGCGAGTCGGCCTGCCACGACATCGATGCTGACGTCGAGTCGGGTGTGCTGCACATCACGCCCGTAGACTGGCCCAAAGCATTTACCCACGCCGAGAGATTGGGGCGCAGTCACTCGGAAGCATTGGGGACGCGAGGCATGGACGTCCTGCATGTGGCATGCGCGCTGGCCTTGCGGGTAAAACGATTTGCGACCGTCGACGAGCGCCAGCGGCAACTCGCTGAACTGGCT
>CAMATV010000344.1 GCA_945861235.1 Opitutus sp. GAS368 | reverse complement strand
GACCCGCTGTGGGCGCTCGATCTCGGCGCGCATCTCGTGCGCGTGAGCCACAGCGAGCCGTTTTGGGATGTGGAAAAAGGCCGCGTGATGGCCAAGCAACGCACGCGTCTCTACGGACTGGAACTGGAGAGCAAGGCGGTGGGCTACGGTAAAATCGACGCCGTGCACGCGCTGGAGATTTTTATTCGTGAAGGGCTCGTGAACGATACGATTTCCTTCCCGCTCGATTTTATCGCGCACAATCGCTCGGTCCGGGAAAAACTCGCCGACGCGCTCACGCGCGCCCGCGACAGCGGGTTTCTCAATCTCGACGAGGCCACCTATCGGTACTACGCTGCGCAGTTGGCGAAAACACCGGTGTCGGCGGTCGGCGAACTTGTGGATCTGGTACGCGAGCGACGCGGAGCCGAGCCGCGTTTTCTCATGTTGGAGACGGAAGATCTGCGCGATCCCGGGACGCTGGAACACGATGCGGAGGCGTTTCCTGAGGCGCTGCCCCTCGACAATCGTGCCCTGCCGCTCGCCTACGCCTACAAACCCGGGCAGACCGACGATGGCGTGACGCTCGACGTGAGCGTGCGCGAAGCGGAGACGCTGACGCCCGCGGCTCTCGACTGGGCGGTGCCGGGTCACCTTGGGCAAAAGGTCGAGCACTACCTGCGCGCGTTGCCGAAGGAATTACGTCGCGGCTTCGTACCGCTCGCGGAAACGGCGAAGAGTCTCGCGGAGCAAGTGGCGGCGCGCGACCGACTCACCGACCGACGCGAATCACTCACCCAGGCGCTGGCCGCGCAGATCGCGGAGCGATTCCGCATCACGCTCGATCCGGCGGTGTGGGCTGATAAGCCCTTGCCGGACCATCTGCGCGTCCGCGTGCGGGTGCTCGACGCCAAAGGAAACCCACTCTGCGCGAGCCGTGAGCTCGCGGAAATCGATGAGGCGCTCCACCTCCAAAAACGCACCGCGAGCGCGACGGTGGCGCGGGTCGAGCCGGAAGCCTGGCGTCGCGCGCGCGCGAAGTGGGAAACCCCGGCGCAGACGTCATGGAAGTTTGGTGACGTTCCTGAGCGCGTGCTCGTGACTGAGCAGGCGGGCGTGCCGGTGTTCGCGTTTCCGGCGTTGCAGGCGGAGAAAGACGGCGTGGCCGTGCGTTTGGCGAAAACGCCCGAGGAAGCGCGCGACGTCACGGGTCGCGGACTCGCGGCGTTGATGGAGCGACAGCTCAGCAATGACCTCGGCTGGCTCGAGCGCGATTTGCGCGCGGTGAAGAATCTCGGGCCGCTGATCTCCACGCTGGCGCCGGCCGAGGAGCTGCAGGCGCAAGCGTTTGCGATGTTGCGCGGTTGGTTGTGCGATCCGGGGCGCGTAGCGGCGCGCGCCAGCGACCCGAAAGGACCTCCCCTTGCTGGCGCTCGCGGCTACACGACTGCCGTGTTCACTGCGGCGATCGAAAAATCGCAGGCCGATCTGCGCGGCATCGTGCCGCGGTTCTGCGATCAGCTGCGGGAGATTCTGACGTTGCGGCAGACGCTCATGGTGCAACCGGGGGCGCAGGCGGGCCTCGAACGCGACCTCGCGGCGCTGCTGCCACCGGACTTTCTGCGGACAACGCCCTATGCGCAGCTGCCGCATTTTCCGCGGTATTTAAAAGGCATGAAGCTGCGGGCCGAACGTTGGCGCCAAAATCCGGCGAAGGACGCTGAGCGCGCAGCGCAGTTGGCCCCGTATGTGGGAGCGGCGGGGAAACTGCGGGAGCGCGAGGGTGGCGAGGCGTTTCGGTGGTTGGTGGAGGAATTCCGCGTGAGCCTGTTTGCGCAGGAACTCGGGACCGCGGAGCCCGTCTCGGCGGTGAAGCTGGACCGCGCGCTCGCGGCCCTGCAGCACGGGATTGTCGTGACGCGGGTCGAGCCGCCACCGGTGGCGAAGCCGATTTTGGCAGCTGGCGTGACCGAAAAGAAAATTGCGCCGGTGAAAAATTTCGGGGCGCTGGACCGCTTGTTTCCGCGGTGAGACGGCGTGGTGATTGTAGTCGGGTCGGCGCTCGCCGCCGAGCCGTCACGCCGACGAGTGGCGGACCTAGTGGCCGACAAAGGTTAGGCGCAGCTCTTGCAGTTTTGGCGAAGCTTCCGGCGTGAGGGTGAAGAACACCTCGACGCGGCCGTTTTCGCCGACGAGAGGAAAGGTGCCGCGGAGTTGGTTGAGCGGCTTCAGCTCGCCGACTGAGTGGATTCTGCCGGCCTTGGCGAGCGTCGTGCGGGTTTGCACGATCCAGTCGGCGCGCGCACGGTCAGGGAAGAAATTTTCAGCGACGATTTCGGCGGCGAGTGTTTCGGGCCAGACGGAGTCGGCGAGGAGTGTGGCGATTTGTTGTTTTCGTTGCTCGAGAATGTTCGAAACCGGCAGCGAGCGTGGTGGCAGTTTGGCTTTTTCGAGCAGGAGCGTGGCCACCTTGGTGTTGGCCGCGCCGGTGCCGGCGTAGGTGACATTGGCGAAGGAGAAAACGCCGAAGCCGTAGTCAGGGAAAAAGCGATACTCGCTGCCGAAGCCCGGCAAGCCGCCGCTGTGGCGCGAGTGTGCGACGCCCTTGCTGTCAATCGTGCTGGAGAGCCCGAAGCCGTAGCCGTTGGCGGTGGGGTTGGGTTCGCCGGTGAGGGTTTTTGCGGTCGCGTTCACCCCGGTGGGCTGGGTCGGCGTGTGCATTTCCCGCACGGTGGAGCGGCGCACGGGACCGGTGTCGGCGTCGTCGCGCGGGGGCCAAGCTGAAAGGTGAAAGGCGACGTAGCGCGTGAAATCTTCGGCGGTGGTGATGAGGCCGCCCATGGCTCCATAGGCGCCATCGCGTTCGAGCGGCTCGAGTTGCCACGCGTTGTGCTGCCAGCGGTAGCCGAGTGCGAGGCGGTCGGGTGGGACTTCGGAGAATTCCCAGCGCGTCGCCTTCATGCCGAGGGGCAGGAGAATTTCGCGGGTGATGTAGCGTTGGTAGGGGACGCCCGCGACGATCGAGACGACGCGGCCGAGGAGGGCGAAGCCGAGATTGCTGTATTCGAAGGCGACGCCGGGTGAATTTGAAAACGCGATACCGCGGGAGAGAAATTCGCCGAATTGCGCGTCGGTGATGCCGAGTTGGCGGTCGCCCCACGGGTTGTCCTCGGGAAAACCGGCCGCCATGCCGAGCAGGTGGCGGAGGGTGATTTTCGGCGCGTCGGCGGTGGGCGCTTTGATCGCGCGGAACTCCGGGAGATGTTTCTCAACGGTGTCTTCGAGCGAAAGTTTGCCGGCATCGCGGAGTTTGAGGATGGCCAGCGCAGCGAAGGACTTCGTCATCGAGGCGATGCGGAAGGCGGTGCGCGCATCGGCGGGAATTTTTTTCTCGAGGTTGGCGAAGCCGACGTTGCCCGTGTGGAGGAGCTGTCCGTCGAGCACGATGCCCCAGACCAAGCCCGGCGCGTGTTTTGCCGTCGCGTGGTCGGCGTAGAGTGTCGCGATCTCGGGGAGGAGGGCGGCGATTTTTTTCGCCCGATCGGCGTCGGCGAAATGAGTCGAGGCGTGGTCTTGAGCGGGAGCGGGTGGGAGGCTGGCAAGCAGACCGAGCAAGAGGGCGAAGCGCTGCAGCGGCGATTTCATGAAGGCGGAGAAAGGTGGGAAGGTCAGGGTTCGACCACGACGGGGAGGCCGGTCCACACGAGATCGAGGAGGGTGAGCGCATCCCAATTCGCCAGGCGGAAGCAGCCGTGCGATTCCGTGCGGCCGACCTGTTCGGGCTTCGGGGTGCCGTGGATGCCGTAACCGGGGAGATCGAGGCCGATCCACGCGAGGCCGACGGGGTTGTTGGGGCCGGGTGGCAAAATGAGTTTGCGGCCGAGCGAGCGCGCTTCCTCCGATTCGGGAAAGACCTCGGGGTTGAACGTGTAGTCGGGATTGCGGGCGACGACCGTCACGTGCAGCTCGCCGACCGGACGTTTGTCGACGCGGCTTGCGATGCTCACGGGAAAATGGGCGATGACACTGCCGTCGGCATCGAAGATTTCCAAAGTGTGGGCCGCGAGTTGGATCATGACCCGCGCGGCTTTTTTGGTTTTCGGCAGGCGCGGTATGGCGGGCACGACGAGCGGCGTGCCGGCGGCGGGCTCGGCCCAATTTACGTCGGGATTGAGTCGGCGGATGAGATTTGGACTGGCGTGCGTGCGTTCGGCGACGAGTTCGAGGGCGGTCTCGTAGTCGAGCGCGGTTTGCTGGGATTTGCCGAGCCACGTCGGGGCGAGCGGTTGCAGCCGCGTGAGGTCCTCGGGGGAGAGCACGAGTTGCGTGAGCGGCGCGGACGTCAGCGCGAGGCGGGTGCGAGTCGCCGCATCGAGTGCGCCGGTGGCGGGCAGGTCGTGACT
>CAMATV010000343.1 GCA_945861235.1 Opitutus sp. GAS368 | reverse complement strand
CGCCTGGGCCTACACGCGCCGCGACGGCGGACGCGGCTTTAGTTTCACCGGCGCGGACCTGCACAAGAGCTGGGAATATCCGAGCCAGCGCACGCTCGTCTTGAACGGCATCCTCTGGTCCGCCCGCCTTCCTGTGCCGGAAGGCGGAGCGAAGGCGACCTTCGACCCCGCGAGCCTCGAGCGAAACCTCGATGACAAGCGCGCCGCGGCCGAGGCTGCGGCAGCTGCTGCCGCCGCGAAGAAAAAGAAAAAGTGAGCGGCGTTGCGGTCGGAAGGAGCAGTGGTTCTGCGCTCGAGCACGCATCGATAAGGAAGTGTCCTCGGGCCAAGCCCAAGAGCGGCTGAGGAGTCGTTCGGCGTCTGCAAGCCCGCCACTGGTCGAGGGGCGTTTGCCCCAGGTCTGTTGATTTCGCTCATGCGGAAAATCGAGCTCGACGGTACGCATGGGCGTGAACCCGGCGACGGATACGACTGGAGCAACTGAATGAAAGACTTAAGACCGGACCCCGTTTTCCACCCTACGTGAGCCCCGCACGACCACTGGCCTGACCATTTCCGCCACGCTCGTCACCTGAACGTACTCCGACGGGGTCAAGCTTACTCCAAAGCGGATCGGCCGGCTCTGCCTCAGCGGACACGACGTCCTCCCGAACTGGAACTACACTCTTCGCCCCTACCAAAATCGGAACTGATTTTTGCAGGCGGCCTCAGAACGATCCCCGCAGACCGATCGCCATCTGGATACCGTATTCCTGCTCCGCATACAGCCTCGCGTGGCTGGGCGTCTGGTCGCCGTAGCGGAGAAAACGGTAGGGTAGGTTGAAGATGTTTGTGGCGCTGGCCACGAAGGAGAGGCTCTTCGTGAACTGATACGAGCTGTTCACCTCGAGGACCGTGCGGGCCTCGATGTATTCGTAGCCGTTGGGGCCGTAGGCGGCCAGGGGGGCGCGCTTGTCGAGACCGCGGTAGTTCCACCGGGCGGTGAAGGTGAAGCGCTTCGGCGCGAAGGTGAAGCCCCAGTTGGCGCTCTTGGGGATGAAGCTCGAGAAGGCCGCGCCGGGGGCGCCGTCCAGCTTCAGTTTGGTGCCGTTGGCGAACAGCGTGAAGTAGCCGCCCCATTTACCAAGGAGGCGGAGATTCTGCCGGAGGTTGATCTCAGCGCCGGTGATGCGCGCATCGCCGGCGTTGAACTTGGAATTGATATTCCAGTCGAGATAGCGGTCGGACAGACCGAGTTCGGCGAGGACGGCAGGCGTGGCGCGGCGGGAGGCGTCGCCGAAAAAGTTTGTCAGCTCCTTGATGAAGATACCGGCGGTGATCAGGCCGCCGTTGTCGGTGTAGTATTCAGACGAGAGATCGAAGTTGTCGGCCGTCCAGGGACTCAGGGCGGGATTGCGGACGGTAAGCGTGCCGCGGAACTGGCCGGGCTGCAGATCGTCGTCTTCGTTGGGATCGGTCGCACTCGTATTGGCGACGGTGCGCGGGATGATGTCCGAATAGTTGGGCCGGCCGTAGGTCTTCGCCCAGGCGGCGCGGAGGAGGAAATTTTCCGTGGTGTTGTAAGTGAGGTGGACGCTCGGGTAGTAGCCGTCGTATTCGCGGTGCGTGAAAAAGGCGCGATATTCGCGGGTGAGAAGGCTCTCGGCGAGCGAGCCGGCGGCACCGGCCTCCGGCCGGCGGAGGCGCTGGCCGGCGGCGTTGCGCACGAATGACCCGTCGCGATTGCGCTGCCAGATGCGTTCGGTGTCGACGAGGCCGCCGATGCCATCGTCGGTCGTCTTTTCGAAACGCACGCCGCCGAGGAGGCGGAGGCGACTGCTGAAGAGCCGGGTGTCGGCCTGGACGTAGGCGGCCTGGACCTTCTCCTTGATGTTTTCGTTGTTATCGATGTGGGAGTTTCGATCGGAGACTTTCTGCGCTTCGGTCTGCTGATACAGCAGGGGATTGATCTGGTAGGCGCGGAAAGCGCGGCTGGGCGACATCCAGTTGATGCTGGGCATGCCGTAGCCCGTATCCACATTCTTGTATCGCTGCATGAGATACGGCTCGATCGGGGCGGTGGCGGCGGAGACCCCGTCGGGGCCCATGAACGTCCAGGTTTCGTTCCGCAGGGTGTTGTCCAGCATCACGCGCTTCTCCAGCACGCCGGTCTGGATAGCGGTCGGCACCGGCATGAAGTCGAGCGTGCGGCGGATGTTGAGGAAACCCTGGTTGGTGTAGCTGTGGTTATTGAGGTTGGCGTTGTTGGCGGTGTTGCCGCGGAGGTTGGCGGGGTTGTTCCAATCGACCGGCTGGTTGTTGTTATCGAAAACCTCGATGCGGCCGGGGACGGCGGCACCGGGCTGAAGGCCGAGAAAGTTGATGCGCACGGGGAAACGCTGGATGGCGCTCGCCTGCAGGAAGAAGCCGGCGTCGAAATAGCGCCGCTTGATCTGCGAGGCGGAGCGGCTCACGCCGGACTCGACGCGCCAGCGGCCGTTGTCGTAACGATAGCTGACGTTGCTGGAGTCGGAGATCTGGTTGATCAGCTGATTGGTGCCGTTGTTGTTGAGGCTGGCGCGGCCGGTGGCGCCGAGGGTCTGGCCGCCGTCCCAGTCGAGCACGCGGCCGCCGGCGATCGAGGAGGTCGCGGTTGTGCTCGTATTCCACGTGTAGGAGAGCGAGCCGATGCGGGTGTCGGTCCGGCTAGCGACGTGGCCGATGGAGAGCACGCCGTTGTCGCTGATCTTCCAATCGGCTTTTACGCTGAGCGTGTTGCGCGTCAGGTCGCGGGGGCCGTCGAGCAACGAGACCGAGTTGAGGATCGGGTTGGCGTAGTTGATCGGGGTGCCCGCGGGCGAACCCGGGGGAATGATCGAGGTCCACGTCAGCAGCGTGCGGTGCTGCTCGTTGAAGGAACGGGAATGATTGGCAGCGATCACCACGCCGAAGCCCTTGGTGACGGGCCAGGTGAAGTCGAGGCTCGCGCCGGGGTAGATCTTGTAGTTCAGCTTGTCCCCGTGCGAGTGCGGCGTCTTCTTCAGGTCGAGGTTCTCGTGATTGCCGATCAGGTTGAGCGAATAGCGGAGCAGGCGACCGGTGCGCTCAAAGGCGCTCTTGCTCACGAGATTAATGGAGCCGGCGAGCGAGTCGGAAGGATTGGCGGGAGTCGGGACCTTGGAGACTTCCATGCGGGCGATGTCATTGAGCGCCATCGAGCGCACGTCGACCGAGCGCGTGGCCGTGGTCCAGATGTTGGAGGCGGGCGCGCCGTCGTTGGTGATTGACGTCATGCCGCCGCCGATACCGCGAATGGAGACGCCGGAGACGTCGGCGAGATCGCTCTCGACGGTGACGCCTGGGAGGAACTTCATGAATTCACCTGCGGAGCCGCCGAGGACGTCGCCGAGGGAGTCGGTCGAGAGGACATTCTTGATGTTGGGGGCGAAGCGCTGTTCGTTCGTTGCGATCGCCTGCGCGTCGGTCTCCTTGTCCTGCGCGACGACGAAGGCATCGAGTTTCACGGTGCCGTCGCCCTGCTGGCCGTAGCGGGCGACGGAAGTCAGATTGACATCCTGCGTCGCGACACCGCCGGCCGGCACGTCGAGCGTCACCGCGGCGAGATCGAGATCGGTGAAGAAAACCTCAAGCGTCACGGGACCGCCGGGGACGTTCACCAGACGGTAGGTGCCGTCCTTGTCGGTGAAGACGGTATTGCTGGAGCCCTTGACGGAAACCCGGGCGTTTTTGAGATACTGGCCGGTGGCGACATTTTGCACGCGGCCGGAAATGGAGCCGGTGGCTTGGGCGGAAGTGACGGGCGTGGTGGCCGCGGTCGCCTGGGTGGAGGCGGCCAGCGGAAAGAGCGTGAGACTGCCGGCGGCCAAGAGTAGTTTGCGAATGGTCATGGTGGCGAACAGAAGATTAATCCTAGTGGGTGGGAAGCCAGCGGAGTGAAATCGAAACTGGCAACATCGGCGTCGGAGCGAACGACCGATAGGAAACTGGATATCCTCTTGGGAAATTAGATTTTTAAAACGTTTCTGCGTAACATGCGCTTGGTTTCTTTCGATCATGGCCAAAATCCCATTTTTGGGGTCGGGCGTGAGGTGACGTGGCGTGCGGGGGTGTGGCCCGACGGCCATTCCGAGCAAGCACTGCGGGGCGTCTCGCCCGTGGGTTTGGAGGTGTCTGCAAACAGGGGCAAAATGCCTACGCCGCTCCGGAACATCGACAACGCGAGATGCTCTGGCCGGCCCGAGCCCTCGGCGTTTTTTGTGGTGAGAAGTGCGTCGGCGATTTAGCGATGTGCTGAATCAATTTTGTTTCCCCATGCCTCACTTCCCCATCGTCGATACGCACCTCCACCTTTGGGACCTCACGCGTCTGCGCTACCCGTGGCTCGCGAGCGTGCCG
>CAMATV010000342.1 GCA_945861235.1 Opitutus sp. GAS368 | reverse complement strand
GAACACTACGATCCCATCGGCGCGTGGCGCCCCACCTACGGAAAAAATGCGCCCATCGACCCATCCGGTGAACTTCCCGGTGGCCAACGCTTCGATGACGTCGCCGGCCTCAAACGCATTTTGGTCGATCGCCAAGCCCAGTTTGCCCGGATGCTCACCACGCGCCTCCTCACCTATGCCTGCGGCCGCCGGATCGAACCCCTCGACCGTCCCGCCATCGACGCGATCCTCGCCGCTACGAAGCCCACCGACTATGCCTTCCGCGATCTCATCGAGCACATCGTCCTCAGCCCCGCCTTCGGCTCGAAATAGTTTTCGCCTGAGTCGTCTCGGCCTCCACTCTCGCCTACGCGCTTTCGCGATTTACCTCTGCTCGCTCCTCGCCGCCATTGATAACGGCATCACCCACGAGGTGGCCGTCCTCCAAATCCAGATCGTCTGGGTCAACCCGCCGGGACTCGGCCATCTCCCCACCGGCGTCACTGACCCTACCAATGTCCGTTAATTGCTGGACTTTTACGGAACGCATCACGGGGGGTCTCCGTCCGTGGGGTCGTGCCTGGTTATCGTGGTCGTTCCTCCCTCCATCGCTTAGTCTGCGGGCTAATTGCCTCAACGCTCCCATTTTTTGATCCCGGAGAATTTATCGTAAAATCACTGTGGGAGTTGACGATTCAGCGTAGGCCTACAAATTCGTTGGCCCTTTGTCGCACTCCGCACGCAATGACTCTCCCTTGGTTGATTCTCGTCGCCTCCGCGCTCGCACTCCTCGTGCCGCTGCCCGCTTTTTATAGCCGGAAGCACAGCTACCGCGATCTTCACCAACTCGAGATCGAGCGCCGCAACGGCAGCCGTTGGGGAATGGTCAAGCAGGGGCTCCGTTTCTCCGGGCATTGGATCGACCTCGCCCGCGGACTGCTCGGGTCCATCGGCGTAGTGATGACTATTGACCAACTCGCCGCCGTTTCGCCGCTCTACGCGACGCACGCCGCTTGGGCCCGCGTGGTTGTCCCGCTGACGCTCGCCACCCTTTGCGTCATGATGATCGCCTTTTTTTTCCACTATCCCGGCAAGTCCGTAGCCCCGATTCCCTTCGTGGCCGGGACACTGCTCGTGCTCGTGCCCCCGAGCGTGGCGATTCTGGCCCTGCTCCTCGGCTTCTTCTGCGCCGCCAAGCTGCGCGCCCTCTCGCTGTTCTTCGTTTTGGTTGCGCCCACCCTCGCCCTGCTCGGATATTTTCTCGACCGACTGCTCTGGCCGTCGATCGCCGGTGCCGTGCTCGCGGCCACGCCCATTGTCCTCGCCTTCTTTCGCCATCGCGAACTCGTCGTCCCTGTCCGCCGCCCGCGCTCCAGCTGACCGCCCTCCTCGCCATTTGCGACTACTTCACCTCGACTGCGCCCGCATGGATCGGCCGCGTTGCGTAGAACTTAAAGTCGTCGAAGTTTACGTGCCCCCACGCGCCACCTGCCTGCTCGTCCACCACGCGCACACGAATTTCCCGCCCCGCCCACGGCGCGAGATCGATGATCACCGGTGCCATCGTCTCGGTTGATCCCGTTTTCCCCGCCAGCCGGCGCGTGTCATTGCCCGAAATTTTCAGCAGCACGGAACGATCGGCCGCATCGACCAATTCCACCCGTGTCGTCTCATACGCCCCCGCCGCGAACAGCAACGCCGCCCACGGCTGCGTCACGCGAAACGCCGCACTCGTGAGTATCCCCGTCGCGGCATCGCCGAGGCCGTTTTCAAACGTCCCGATCCAATTACGCCCGACGTGCCCGCTCTTCATCGGCGCACGTCGCGCCAGCACCGCATCACCCCACACCGGTTGCTTCGTTGTCGCCCCGCCGCTCGCCGTCCAATCGCGCAAATCTCCCGTTTCAAAATCCAGATTAAGCGCCTTACCGTCTCGCCCCACCGGCAACACTCCGCCACCCACCCATGGCGGATTCACCGCCAACGCGCCAGCGGTCTGCGCCTTGGCCACGTCCGCCGCCCGCGGCGTATGCACCACCACCTCGCGCGGCGTCACCGCGTGCTTCTCCGCGTCAGGAAACAACACCGTTGGTTGCGCCTTCGCCCACTCCGCCTGACTCACCCTGCGCGCCTCATTCACGAAAACGAAGGCGCCCTTTTTATTGCCAATCACCAGATCCGGTCGCCCGTCACCGTTGACATCACCCAACCCGATTTGACGCCCCACGCCAGAATCGACGTCGATCAAGTTCGGCACCCAATCCACGCGGCCATCCGCGCGGCGCACGAGTTTGAACCAATACAGCACCGCCGGCGCATTGCTCTCGGGTGCGCCCGTCGGACCGTGCGCCCAAAAACACTTTCCTGTCACAATGTCTTTCAACCCGTCGCCGTCGATGTCCACCAACTCCACGGCGTGCAGCTCTGAAAACGTCACTCCATAGCGATTTTCCCGCGGCTCCTTGTTCATGAAAACATGCGCCTTGAACTGCAATTCTCCGGCCCCGTCCTTCGCTGCCAGTTGCTCATACCACGCCAGGCCATAGCCGTGCGCCGCGAGCGCGGTGATCACATCCGTGCGCCCGTCGCCGTTCACGTCGTAGGCAAACATCTGCGCCGCCGCCGGCGCGAAAAAGAATGTGTGCAAACGCCACGGCGGATCACCCGCCAGCGAGGCCGGTTGCTCAAACCATCCGTCCTTGAACAACACGTCCAGCCGACCGTCGCCGTTCATGTCGCCAACCCCGAGCCCGTGCGTGTAACGCTGCCACTTCCCGCCGGTCGAGATCGCCGTAAATCTCCATTTAACTCCGGGATTTTTCACGTCCGGCGTCGCGTATCCAAAATTCCCGCCGTGCACGCATACGATCTCCGGCTTCCCGTCACCGGTCAGATCGACCAACGTTGGCGACTCATTGTCGACCTCGGCGAGCACCGTGTGCCGGACCCACGATCGCTCCTGTCCCGCCGGATTGACGTAGAGATAGGCGGGCGTGTGGGGCAGTCCGTAAGTCAGCACATCGTTCCATCCGTCTTCGTCGAAATCATGCACGAACGCGAAAAAATTATCCGTCGAGTAAGCGTTCTTCTTGCCGAATCCACCCTCGAACCCGGGCAGAACTTTCTCCGTCCCATCCGTTTCCTTGACCTTGAACGTGGTCTTCGGCGCGTAGAGCTCGTGCCGCCGGGTGAAGTCCGGTCCCTCCCACCAATACGGACCGTAGACGACATCGGGTTTCCCGTCGCGATTGAGATCTCCGAAGGCCGCTCCCTCGCTCCAGTAGAATTTCTCGAGATGCTGTTTCTTAAAAGCAGGCACCGTGACTTCGGCCGCGCTGGCCGGCACCGCGAGCAGGAGCACTCCCAGACACAGCAGTCGTTTTGGGGTCATGCATCACCGTGACTCGCCGACCTGTCCGTTTCAAGCGCGCGCTACCGGCCAGCCCCGCCGTCAGCCACCAGTGCGGACCCGACTCAATTTCTGAAGGAAACTCCGGTCAGTGACGTCCTTTTCTCGCAGGCCCTGCTTCATCTTGAGCATCAGATCTGCCCCGGCGCGCCGGACCCACCATCTCACGCCAACCATTCAGCAATCGCCACTCGCAGCATGTCCTCCGTCTCCGACGCGCAAAACGCAAAATCCACCTCGTAGCCGCGCGCCGGAAATTTTGCCCGTGTCGGCATCGACTTCGGCCTGCCGTCACCGTAAGCCGCGACGCTTCCCGACCCAACCCGAGCTTGCACCGTCGTTCGCTTTGCTTACCACAACTCCATTCACCCCGCCGCTTTCATCCGACTGCTCCTCCTGCTCGTGCTGCTGGCTCCGCCGCTCGCCGACGCCAACCCGCTGCCGCTCGCCGGACGCCGCGTGGTGATCAGCCCCGGCCACGGTTACTATTTAAACGACACCTCACGCTGGGTCCTGCAACGCACGCCCTACTTCGGGATCGTCGAAGATTTCGTCAACCACGACATCGTCACCGATCTCTACGCGGCGCTCCTCGAGGTTGGCGCCGACGTCGCTGCCACCCGCAATCTCGATCGCAACGCCGGCCTAGGTGAGTCCGGTTTCCCAAAATGGCAGGAGGCTGCACGCTACCACTTGAAAGCGATAGGGGTCCCCGAATCCGTCTGGAACGGTTCCGGCGGCAGCGACCTCAGCCAAGACATCAACTCGCGCCCGCGCTACGCAAACTTCCTCAACGCCGAGTTGCTCGTCAGCGTCCACAACAACGGCGGCCTCGGCACCGGCACCGAGACGTGGTATGAAACCAACAACGCCTCCGCCCCGCAGAGCAAGCGCCTCGCCGACGTCGTCCACGCCGCCGTCATCACCGCGATTCGCCGCGACTACGACGCCGCGTGGGTCGACCGCCGCGTCAAGGGCGCCGCCGGGACTTACGGAGAAAACTCCGT
>CAMATV010000341.1 GCA_945861235.1 Opitutus sp. GAS368 | reverse complement strand
GGGCGATATTCGGCGAGCGGCTTGAGGCGCACGGCTTTTTTTCCGTCGGTCTCGCGCTGTTCGACCCAAGCGGAGCCGAAGCGGGCGAGATACTTTTCGAGGACCGCCCCGCCGCCTTTTTGGACGACTTCACCTTTTACGGCCGCAGGCGCTTTCAATTCCAACCAGCGCGCGCCCTCGGCGAGGACGTTGTGGTCGGACATTGCGAGGAAGTGATAGCCGGCGCGCTTGTAGCTGTCGGCGATCATCTCGGGATAGTCGTTGCCGTCGCTCCACAGCGAGTGCGTGTGGAGGTTGCCCTTGAACCAACGCGGAGCGGCGGTCGGAGATTCCGCGGCGGCGGCGGCGGTCGAAGACAGGACGAGGACGGCGGCGAAGAGAGTGGCGTGGGATGACATATGAAGAAAAGGGTTTAGCCCGGATCCATCACACTTTTCTGAATAAATCCTTTTGTCACAGAGCGCACAGAGGTCGGAACCGAGGTCACGGAGAGCCAAATACCTTGTCCGCTCTGTGGCCTCTGTGGGCTGGGCTCCGTGCCCTCTGTGCAATGCATTTGGTCAAGTTGGGTGTGAAATATTTGGTTTAGGAGGAGGGCGGACTGAAGTCCGCCCTGCTTCAGAACGAACCCTTGATCCCGGCGCTCCACAGGGAACCGCCGTAGTCGTCGCGCGCGCGGAATTTCGCGTAGGCGGGAGTGGTGGGGCCATAAGTTTTCTGATCTTCGGTGGCGCCGTTCAGATTGCGCATGGCGAAGAAGAGCCCGAGGTTACGGCGCAGGTAGTACTCGCCGGTGACGTCGATGTAGAGGCGCTTGGGGCGGTAGTTGTAGGTGCCGGGCTCGATGCTGTTGGTGGCGGTGCTGGCGATGACCCCGCGCCGCTGGATGCCCCGGTAATTTTCGCTCAGGCGGAGATTCCACTTGGGGCGCGAGATGCTGAAGCCCCAGTTGCAGGTGAACGGATTCATATCCTGAAAATTGTCCGTGCCGCGCGCGCGCTGGGAGCTGATATTGGCAAAGAATTGCACTCCATTGGCCCAGTTGGGCAAAAAGGTGAGAGCCTGCTTGTAGTCGATCTCGAAGCCTTTCATCCGGACCCCGATGGGCGAGTTGAATTGGGTGACGACCAGATATTCGCCGTAGGATTCTTCATCGAGGCCGTAGGCTTCGAGAAAGCCGGGGGTCGACGGCGAGGTGACGTTTTGGAAGAAATTTTCAAAGTCGCGGACGAAGTAGTTAAACGACAGCTGGCCGACTCGGCCGAAGTAGTATTCGAACCGCGCCATATAGGTCTTCGCCTGCCAGGCCTTGATGGAAACGTTGTTCACCGTGATTCGGTCGTTGGGATTGAAGACCTCGATGTTGGGCACGGTGAGACCGCCGGCGTATTGATTGAAATCGGGACGTCCCACGGTCTCGTAGTAGGCGGCGCGTCCGATCAGGTTTTCCGTGATATTGTAACCGGCATTGATACTCGGGAAGAGGCGCAGGTATTCCTTCTTCGCCTGGTAACCGCGGTCTTTGAGGATGAGCTGCGTGTAGGGGAGGCCGGCATTGGTCGGCTGAAGCAAAACGGGCAGACGTTGGCCAGCGGCGTTGAGGATGAAGCCGCCATTGGCGTTGCGCTGGAAGACGACGGCTCCTGCGGAATCGCGTTGGAAGGCCAGCGTCGGATCGGTGAGCGGTCCTTCGGCTCTGATATTGGTCTGCTCGGCACGGACGCCGCCGGTGAGTTTCAGCCGGTTTTGGAAGAGGGCGACATCGGTGCGAAAATAGAGGGACGAGATGATTTCCTGCGCGCGCTTCGAGGCGTTGGTGGCGGAGGTGTATTCGGTGTTGGCGTTGCGCGTCCAGTGGGTGGGATTTTTCCCGTAGCCTTCCCAGAGCTTGTTATTGTCCACCTGCTGTTGCTTGGGCAGGCCGAAATCGGGAATGCGCTCCGAATACGCCGTATCCAAAAAGGGCAACGGGCTGTCGTCGTTGACGAGGCCGGCTTGCGTCGCGGGGGTCGTGCTGGCGCGACCGTCGGCTCCCACATAAGTGTAGGTCTCGGTGCCCACGCCGCGCAGATCGCGAATCTTGGTTTTGATATCCGCACCGAGTTTCGCGGTCACCGGGATGTCGCGAATCTGAAAATCGCGCCGGATGTTTCCGTAGGCTTGGCGGGTGGTGTCGTAGGTGCGCTGACGGACGCTGTTGGCGTTTACGAGCGAGTAGTTGTCGAGCTGGCTGGGGTCGACCCGTTGGCCGTTCGGGTCGAGGACAGTGATTTTTCCCGGACGGAGATAGAAAATATCGTCGAAGAGGATTTGCACGTTGTTTCGCTGCACCGTCATCCCGTTGAAAAACCCCTTGTCGATGTCGTTGTAGTCGATGCGCGAAGTGCCGTAGCTGACGCCCATGTCCGACTTCCACACGGGCCCTTCGTGGAGCCAGCGGAGGGACGGCGTGAGGGTGCGACCCGGGCGGATGCGGCCATTGTTCGAGATGGCGAATTGGCCGGAGTTGGTATTTGTGGCGGCGTTAAAAATACTGGCTTGGCCCCACGTGTGATCCGCCGCCCAGTTGAGCGGCAACACGCGGTTGATGGTAAAGGTCTGCGTGCGCGTGGCGAAATGTTCCCGGAGCATGCCGTAGGCGAAACCGAAGGAGAGGCGGTCGTAACGCGCCGGCTTCCAGTCGACGGTCGTGGCCAAGGAGTGGCGCGAGGTGTGTTTGCCGCTGTCGCGCCAGTTGAAAACAGCCAAGTAAGGATTGTCCGGGGTGGTGGCGGGGCGACCGGTGGTGAGGTTGGCCGCGACATTGCTGGCGGTGGCGGCGCCGATCCACTGCATCGCGACGTTGGACTGCGGCGTGTATTGCAGCGAGTAACCGCCCGAGACGGTGAAACCGAAGGTCTTCGAAACCGGCACGACCGCCGACACGTCGAAGCCGGGGTGGATTTTGTAGGTCTTTTCGCCCCAGCCGGGGCCCGGCGATTTGCGCGCGAACGAACGTTCGGCGTCCTTCATGAGCCACGAGACACTGTAGTTATAAGACGGTTTGTTGCGTTCAAATGCGCTCCGTGGCACGAAATTGACCGAACCAGACAGGGCGGCACCGGCCGTATCGGGCGTGGGCGAGCGGTTGATCTCGATGCGCGAGACGTTGTTGATCGACACTTGGTCGAGTTCGACTTGGCGCCCGGTCCCGGCACCGGCGGCACTGGCCATATCGAAACCACCCATCGAAATCGGGACATTGCCGGCGGGGGCGCCGTTGATGGAGAACCGGCGCGCATCGCCGCCCGTGTAGTCGCTCGTGATGCCGGGGAGAAACTTCATGAACTCTCCCACGCTGCCGTCGGCGATCGTGCCGAATTCATCCGTGGCGACGACGTTGGTGATGTTTCGCGCGAAGCGCTGCTCATTGATGGCGAGGGCCGCGCCGTCCATTTCCTTCGAGGAGGCGACGGTGAACGCGTCGAGTCTGACGACATCGCCGGCGGCAGCCGGACCTTTACCCGCGGTCGCCATACCCGAAATCGTGACGTCATGCTGCACGGTTTGCCCGGGAGCGACCGTGACGATTTCGGAGTGCGAGCCGAGTCCAGTATAGAAGATTTTCAGGGTAACCGTGCCGGCCGGGATGCCCGTCAGTCGATACTGCCCGGTGGCAGCGGTCAGGGTCTCCTGTTGTGAGCCGTCGACGGTGATGCGGGCCTTCTCAAGGTATTCGCCTCGGCGGGAGTCGAACACCCGGCCCTCGATCGTGCCGGTCGAGACCGCTTGAGCGCCGAGGATCGTGGTGAAAATGACCACCGCCGCAGCAGCGAAGCAGCGGCGGGCGAACCAGAGGGTCAGAGCGGAGGTGTTCATAGTGTGAGGTCGCCCGAGCGGCGTTGGGCGGTGTGCGGGCGCGACGTGGATGACGAAATAAATACTCAATCGCCAATGCGAGGTAAATTCCGGTGCGAGGGATGATGGGTGAGGGATGATGGGCGATGACAACCGCGCGGCTTGAAAAACATGGCGGCAGGCCCGACGCTGAGCTCTTTTCTGCTCAAGACCACGCGCCCGCCATGCCCACCGCCACGCTATCACCGGAAATCGAAGTCGAGGCTGACCGCCTCCTGTGCTCGCTCATGCATGTCGAGTGCGACCCGCGCGGACGGACGTGGAATCTCGAAACGTGCCGCGAGATCGCGCCGCTCACCCTCGAAATCAACCGGCTGAAAAAAGAAAAAAACGCCGTCATCCTGACGCACTCTTACGTCGAGCCGGAGATCATTTACGGTGTGGGCGACTTCAAGGGTGACTCCTATCACCTCAGCCTCATGGCGAAACAGGCGAAGGCGCAGATCATCGTGTTTGTCGGAGTCGTGTTCATGGCCGAAACCGCGAAAATCCTTTCGCCCGA
>CAMATV010000340.1 GCA_945861235.1 Opitutus sp. GAS368 | reverse complement strand
GTCTTGCCGGTCTTGGCGTCGAGGCAGTGAATGTTGCCGTTATATTCGGCGATGTAGATCAGACCGTCCACCAGACTGGGCGTGCAGATGGTGCGACCGATGCTCTTGTTCACCCAGAGAGGTTTGCCGGTGATGTCGCCGCGCGCGGTGAGATCGATGCAGCTAAACATACCGATGCCGTCGCCGTGTTCGGGGTCTTGGCCGATGGACATGTAGGCGCGACCACCCTCGGCCACGACGGTGCAGACGAGTTCGCTGGGGCCGTTGAAAGTGGCGTACTTGATCGGTTGGCCATCTTTGGCGCGATACTCGGGCGGGTTGGCGTCGTAACGGAGCAACTCTTTCAAGATCGGGGTGCCATCCTTGTCATTGACCGGAATGGGATCGTAGACGTAGCACCAACCATCGCCGCCGCCCCACACGATGAGGCCTTGGCCGTTGACCGTGGTGAAGGAGGGGGAACTCCAGCTGCAATGAAGGACGCGTTTGGAAACGCCTGAGGTTTCCTCGCCGACGACTTTGCCGGTGTTTTTGTCGAGGACGGCGAGCGCCGGGGCGAAGGGAGCAGGGATGTTGATGTGCGACCAGTCGACGCCGTTGGACGTCGCGACGTAAAGCTTGTCGCCGACGATGAGCGGCGAGCAGCTGGAAATATTGTGCGGGAAGATGCCGAGCTCGGTACGAATATCGCTGACCCAAAGGATGTCGGCGCACTTGGGCGTCACTTCCGTGGGCTTGCCGTCTTGGGCCGAGAATTTCCCCTCGTCCATGAACGGACCTTGATTGCCGTCGGCTTGGC
This sequence comes from Opitutus sp. GAS368, assembly GCA_945861235.1. Lineage (GTDB taxonomy): Bacteria > Verrucomicrobiota > Verrucomicrobiia > Opitutales > Opitutaceae > GAS368. The sequence continues at coordinate 3,614 of CAMATV010000340.1, read as the reverse complement.
CTTTGACGTCGAAGCAGACGACCTCGCCGCGATTGGAAACGACGTAGCCGCGGTCACCTTCGATGGCTGGCGAGGAGCAGATGCCGACGTATTCCCAGTCGCTGACTTTACCGGAGCCGAGCTTGGGGACGACGAGTTGCCAGAGGAATTCGCCGGTCTTTTCGTCGAAGCACATGAGCACGCCACGGTCGCCCGTTTGTTTGGGATCGCGGGGGCTCTCATTATTGGTGCCGACGTAGACGCGGCCACCAGCGACAACGGGAGTGCCGTAGGCTTGAGAGCCGAGTTTGGTGACCCAGCGCACGCTCTTGGTGGACTTGGGATCGATGGTCTCGGTCTTGGGCAGGAACTTTCCGGGGGCGATGGCCTCGGGCATGGGCAGGCCCTTGCCGGTGGAAACCATGTTGCGGGAAGGCGAGCCGCCCCACATGGGCCAATCGCTCGCGCGAAGCACCGGAGCGGTCAGCAGGGCCGCCGCAAACAAAGAGAGGGGAAGGCGCAGGTTATTCATTGGCGGTGATGGCGAGGTTATCGATAAAGACGCGTTTTTGGCTCTGGGGAGAGAAGGCATAGACGGCGGGTGCGCCGTGGGTGTGAAGTTTGGCTTGATGCACTTCGAGGGTCCATTTGGCGGGCTCGGGTTCGCCGCGCGGCCAGAGTTTGGCGCGCACGAAACCGCCGGCGCCGGTCTTGTCGGCATCAACGCGGGTCTTCAGGTGATACCACATGTTGGGCGTCGCCTCGAAGGGCACCGAGGCGGTGAAGCGTTCGGCGGTGCTCGTGACTTCCAAGATGCGGTTGTTGGCGGCCATGTTGAAAAGGTAACGTTGGTTAACAAGACCTACGTTCGACATCATGCGGCGGTTGCCGTCGGTCATCACGTCGGCCTCGATCGTGTAGTTCTTCATGTCGGGGCCACCGATGAAATTCATGGTGCGCATGAACAGGAGTGAATCGAGGCGATTGCCGGCGAACTTATTGCCGTCCTTTTCGAAGACGTGCCACTTCAGGCGCGCGCCGAGCCACGGCAAGGGAGGGAAGCCAACGTCGGTGCCTTCGTTGTTTTTCTGGCCCAGCGGGAGGGCTTCAAACGTCTCCTTGTGGCCGTAGCCGGCAACGACGCGACCGCGGGTGACGCCCGCGAAGGTCTGCCACTTGGCCTGGATGGCTCCGGCGGAAAGTTTCGCGCTGGGGCCGGCTTTCACGGTGTTGGCGACCAGCTCGGCATCGACCTCGGATTTTACGAGGGCGGTGGGTGGGATGAACTTGGCGAAGGTCGCCTCGCTCGTGACGTCCTTCACGCGGCGGCCGGTAGCATCGAGGCCCCAGACCTTAAACGCCTGGGACTGGCCGGGGCTGAGGGCGAATTCCGCCGGCACCACTTGCAGGGCGGCGATCGGAGCGGTGGAGAGGGCTGAGGGCGCGGGTGCGGGAACCGCGGCTGGGATAATCGGCGCGGACGATTTCGGACCAAAGCAGTGCAGGCCGTCCTTGGTAAAATAGAAAATCGAGTCGCCGTAGAACGCGGGCGCACCGAGGCAGGTCGTGCCGGGCTCCATCTTGTTGTTTGAGACGATGACGGGCTTGTCGCCCTTGACCTCGATGACAAAGAAGCGCGCCTCGTGCATGGGAACGTAGAAGCGACCGTCAGCATAGGCGGGTGAGGCGTGGACTTGGTCGGCACCGAGCTTTTCGGCAAAGATCGTCTGGCCGGTGGCGGCGTCGGCGCAGAGGAAGTTGCCGGTCGCGCCGGTCGCATAAACGCGGCCGTTGACGAGGAGCGGTGAGCTGGTGAAGGCGCTGAACTCATCGTTGCGCCAGAGTTCGGCCTCTTTACCGAGGATCACGGGCTTCGGGCCGGTGGGATACTCGGTGGGGATCTTGAGGGCGACGAGGCGGCCCTGCGTCGACGCATCGATGTTTTCCTTGCCGTGGATGGCGATGAGTTTGCCGGGACCGTCGAGGAGGACGTCGGAATTGAGGCCGCCGTTGGCCATCTTGAAGCGCCAGACGGGCTCGCCGGTGCGGGCGTTGATGCAGGCGACGTGGCCGCAGCCGGTGCCGACGTAGAAAACGCGATGGCCGCCGAGATCGCCGAAGACCGGCGCGCCCATGGGATTATCGATCGGTTCAGTCCCCGGGGTACTGGCCCAGATGAGTTCGCCCGTGCGTTTCTCAAACGCGTAGTAGCGGCTGCGCGCGGGACCGTCGGCGCCCCAGTTGGCGGTGACGCCCTTGGCGAAGAGGAACTCGCCGTCGGTGATGAGTGAGCCGGTGCGGCTGTTAGGAAACGTGAGGCGTCCGAATTCTTCCATCATCGAGCGCTGCCAGATGATTTTTCCGTCGCGCGTGAAGGCGGTGATGACCCCGCACGTTGATTCGCAGTAGATATTGCCCGTCTCCGCATCCACGTAGGGCGCGCCGATGGCGTAGCGGTTGTAAACGGTGTCGCTCAGGAAGTCTTTGAATTGGTGCTCCCAGAGCTTCGCGCCGGTCTTCACATCGAGGCAAACGATGGCCTCGATGACATCCCCGCCTCCCTCGCCGTAGTAACACATTGCATACACGCGTCCGTCGGCGATGACGGGCGTGCCCGCGCCATGGGCCTGAAACGTCCAACGGTGGGTCGGCCCGCCGAGGGTGAGGTCAGTCACCAGCTTTTGTTTGGCGGGGGAGACGCCGTTGTGATCCGGCCCACGCCAGTTAAGCCACCCGGAGGCCGCGTGCACGCTGCACGCGGTCAGACCAAAAGAACAGACGAGGGCGAGGGGGAGGAGACGGGCGGTGATTCTCATGGAACGGAGACGATTGAGATGAAGCGAGACGGACAGACGGACGAGACGGACTGGCGTTACTATGGGGATGCGGACCCGTGACTCAATAGACGAAAGAGAGTTGGATGCCGAAGCGGCGCGGGGCACCGGGGCTGCCGGCAAAGATCTCGGGATTTATGAACCGGTAATGGTCCTGATCGAAGAGGTTTTGTCCGTAAACGGCCACGGTGTAGCGGTCGAAACGGTAGCGGAGCTGAGCATTGACGAGGCCGTAAGCGCGTTGGGCAAACGTAGAGGTGTTGCGCTCATCATAGTAGGTCTTGCCGACGGCGGCGTAGCTCGCATTGGCGGACCAGCCTTGGCCGAAATCGACGGTCACGCCCGTGCGCAGGGTGTAGGTAGGGATGAAGGGCACGTGCTTGTCATTGACCCGGGTGCCGGAGGCGTCGCGGTGGTCGTCGAAAGTCGCGCTCGTATAACCGGCTTGAAAATCCCACCAGACTTTTTCGACGGGACTCCACATAAACTTCGCTTCGAAACCGCGGGCGATGACTTTGGCCGCGTTGACCACGACGAAATCGGTGGAGTTGGGGACGGTCCGTTCGAATTGGTCGTTGTCGATGGCATTCCAGAAGGCGAGGACGCTGCCGCCGAAGCGACCCTTGGGTGGGCCGAAGGTGACGCCGGCCTCGGTGGCCCAGATTTGTTCGCCGTCGAAGCGGGCGAGCAGGGGATTGCCGGTGAAGCCGCTGTAGCCCTCGGGTTTGTGCGCGATGGACGTTTTGGCCTGGAGGTTGAGGGACGAGGAGACGGAGTGCACGACGGCGGCCGACGCGGAGA
>CAMATV010000339.1 GCA_945861235.1 Opitutus sp. GAS368 | reverse complement strand
CGCTGCCGCCAAGTCGGCAAACGCGACATGGTCTTCAACGACGCGCTCCCGAAAATCGAAGTCGATCCGGAGACCTACACGGTCAAAGCCGACGGCCGGATCCTCACCTGCGAACCCGCCAAAGTCCTCCCGATGGCGCAGCGGTATTTTCTATTCTGAGCGGGAACACCCGGCGCCCAGCGTCGAAACCTAATCGGCGGCCTCATCCGCGCGCGATCGGCTCGCATGCGTAAAGCGCAAAGAGCACGACTGCGACCAAGTCGCTCCCCGCGGCCGGCGCAAGACCGCGAAACAGGGGTTTGCCCCACTGGCCGAGGGTGAGCGCGATCAACACGAGTTTCTCAACGCCGACCATCGCCATCACCGGCCCGCGCAAAGCCGGCACCTCCGCCGCCCACATCATCAATCCGCCGCAGACCGCCGCCATCGCTCCCCAGTGCCGGGCAAAAAACCGGCCGGTCTCGTCACCGACCGGAAGCTTGAGCAACCGGTTGAGCGCAAACTCTGGGGCGAGCGTGACGATCCCCATACTCGCCGCCAGGAAACCAAAGACCCAAAGCAATGCGCGAATATGTTCGTGGATCATGACAAAGTCGAAACGGGCTTGCTGGAATCGACTTCGGACGGGTTCACCCCACGTCGCGCCGTCGTCAATTCTGCGAACGGTTTAAACGACGCGGTCAATTGCTGGGTCTGCTCGCGCGAAATCCGCAGCACGGCCACGGGTTCGATTGCCCGCACAGTCGCCGTCCGCTGGCGATTCTCCAATACAGCGATCTCGCCAAAATGTTCGCCCGGCCCGAGGACCGCGAGCCGCTGCTCTCCGGCCCTACCGTCATTCGCGAGGACTTCGACGGAGCCCGATTGAATGAGGTACATCACGCGACCCACGTCACCTTGGCGCACGATCGTCTGCCCAGTTTCGTAGAGCTCGCGCGTGACCCCCATGTGCGGAGCATCGCCACTCACGCTCGTCACGTCGCGACCAAAGAGAGGCACCGTGATCCAATCGAGGAGTGTGCGCACACGCTTGGACCACGTCGGCAGATAGGCCACCATGCACCCGCGCCAGGTCAACCACGCCAACCAGCCCTTGAGCGGCACGCCCCAAAGCTGCCCCACGGCCTCGCCGAAGCCCAACACGCAGCAATCACCCATGCCCGTAAACGCGTAGGGTCGGAGCGACCTGCCCTGCAAGGTGCGCAGGATATTTCGCCCCAAGGTCGCGCCTCCCTGCATCGCATAGAGCGCGAGCGGGGGAGCCGTCTCCCCGTTCTTCATCGGCACCGCACCGCAATCGCCAGCCGACCACACATCCGCACGCCCTCCCACCCGCCCAAAGGCGTCGCACAGGAGGCGGCCATGCTTGTCGCGCTCAAACGGCATTTGGTCGAGGAGCGGATTCCGCGCCGCGCCCGTGCAGGAGATGATCGTCCGCGTCGCCAATCGTCGTCCGTCGGACAGGATCGCCTCCGACGGTGTGGCCGAGGCGAGCCGCTGCCCGAGTTCGATCGTACAGCCGTTCTTGCGCAGCACAGTGGCGGCATACTCGGACAGCTGCGGGAAGCGCCGGCCGAGCTCGGGCAAGATCCGTTCGCCGGAATGGACGACGGTGATGTGCGTCTCCTCCAGAGTGAGTCCGGGATATTCCGTTTTGAGGAGCGAGCGGAGGAATTCCGCCAACTCCGCCGCGACTTCGATGCCGGCGTAGTTGCCCCCAGCGATCACGAAATGCAACAGGCGCCGTCGCTCCACCGGATCGGGTTCGGCCTCGGCGAACTCCAGCATCGCGAGGAGATGATTCCGCACCCGGACGCAGTCGAAATAATCCTTCAGCCGCAGCGTGTGTTCGCCGACGCCGCGGTAGCGGGTGAGATCATCGACCGAGCCAAGATTCACGACGAGATGATCGTAACTCAGCGTGAGCGGTGCGCTGTCCAGCGCCCGGTGCAGGAGCACTTCCTTCTTCGCCACATCGATCCGTTCAATCCCCGCACAGATGAAACGGCCAGGTGCAAAAAGCCGGCGCGCAGGAGAGATGATCTGCCCGGCCTGAATCTTGCCGGTGAGCATCTCCGGCACGAGGCCGTGAAACGTGTGATAGTTGTGCTGGTCGACGACGATCAGTTCGACTTCTCCGCGGCGCACTGCGCTGCGCAATTGGCGAACCAACCAGATCGCGACATAACCTCCGCCAAGGACGAGGACGCGCGTGGGAACAGGGGGAGATTTCATGCGGTGACGGCACCCGCAGCCGGAGTGGCTGGGAGAGGGAATGGATTACGGCTACGATGGAGCGCGAGCACCGCGGCCCGGACATCGGGGTGGCGCAGGAGTATCGTGTGAAAGGTCTCCCGATCGAGGGTGAGGAGCCGGGTGTCTTCGAGTGCGACCGCCGTCGCCGCCCGGGGCGCGGTCGAGAGCAGCACCCCTTCTCCGAAGCACGCTCCCGGGCCGAGGTTCGCGAGGGTCTCGCCCGCACGACTCACGCGCACGGCACCTTTCTCAATCATGAAAAACAAATCGCCGGTCTGGCCCTCTGCCACGACGACTTCCTGCGCCTCACAGCGCTGCGGCACCAGGGCCGCCGCGAGATCGCCGAGCAGTTGATCGGTTGCCCCGTGCAGAAACGGAACCCGGCCAATCAATCGCCGGCCCAGCACCAGCAAATTACCATCGGTCAGGCGACGACGATGAGCCGCCTGCAAGTGATTCCGGACTGCGGGATATTTTTCCGTGAGGTAGGAAAATGAATCTCGCGTGAGTGACAGCAGCACGGTTTCCCCTGCCGCCGTGACCGTGGCGCCGCGGGGTTCATCCGTGAGGAGAGCACCTTCGCCGACATAACCCCCGCGACCAAGTTCGGCGAGTAACTCGCCGTCGCGCGTCACGCGGAGATTCCCCGAAGCTATCAAGTAGAACGTGTGGCCAGGGGCGCCTTCTTCGAAGACGACTTGGTCGGCCCGATAATTCTCAGTGACGAGGGTGGCGGCGAGGTCGGCGATGAGTTCCTCGCCGGCCTCGGCGAGGAACAGTACGTGGGTGATCAGATCCCGTTTTACCCGCTCTCGAAGTGCATCGGTTCGGCGCGCACCGATGATGGCATTGACGGACCGACCGATCATATCGCCGCGGCTGCCCGAATACTCCGCGCGGAAGACTTCGTAATAAGCATAGCGCCACACGGGGCGCATATCCTTGTAGAAATGCTCAAAGTCGATTTCGCCGCGACCGGACGCCATGCGCGCAAGATACCGCTCGGTCTCGACCTGCGGCAGGCCCCATTCGTGCAATAACAGATCCAGCTCCTTGCGCGTCAACACGCCATCACCGTCGAGATCAAGGTGACGGAAAACCAGCGCAGCCTGATCGCGTTCCGAGGCGGCGCCCTCGGTCGCCACGGCCCGCAAGCCGTGGTTGCGCACCGCGCCAATCGTCCAGACGTCGCGCGCGAATCGCTGCGGGTCGACGTCTCCTTGCGCGAGCAACCTCGATGCAAACTCGTCCAACGCCGTCACCGATAAGCCCCAAGGCGCGAGCGCACGGCGGAGTTCATCGCGGTTCAGCCGGCCATCGCCATCACGGTCGAGCAGGCGGAAAAACTCCAAGGCCCGCGCCGGTTCGTCCGGCCCAGCGGCGCGATCGGCCGCAAACCCGGAGGGAGCAACACTCTCGCGCGCACGTTCACGCACAAAATCCCAATAGGCCGCCGGCGAGCGCACAAACAATGCGCGGTAAAGCAGCACGTAGCTCCCGATCGACCCCACCAGTAGCATCAAACCCAGTGAACCGAACAGCGCCGGGATCATCGTCGCTCCGGCCGCCAGAATCGAAATTGTGTATTTCTGCGTCGTGAAGAGTTTCAGCAGGTCGAAAAGGTAATAATAGACTCGGCACCACACGTAGACGTTGAAGACGAGAAACGTGTTGATCGCCCACATCCGCGACTCGGGATGCGTTAGCAGCATCATGGCGCAAAATCCATGGGTCACGATGCAGAGGAGATAAGACGGCTCCATGATGGCCTTGCTTCCAAATACGATGCGGGTCTGGAACAGCGCCGTCGGCACATGAAACCCCAGTGCGGCGATCGCCATGACGCGAGCCGCCGTGGGGGCAAAACTGAAACACGCCATCAGCCCCGCCACCAGTTCGATGGTGCCCGAGACAATGTGCACCCGCAGAATCCATCGCCGCCAGGGCAGCATCAAAAACTTCGGATGTGCCGGGATCAGGTAATGATAGGCGATGACAATCACGTTGGCCAACGTGGACAGCACCACGAGCACCCACGTGTCTACTCCGACCGGCGTCTCGGGCCGGAGCGCGGCTTGGCGGAAAACCGGCACGCAGAGCAATCCCAGCACGCTATAAAGCACCAACCACCGCAACGGCCGCGCGCCGACGCTTTCAGCCGCCGACGGGGATGACTT
>CAMATV010000338.1 GCA_945861235.1 Opitutus sp. GAS368 | reverse complement strand
TATACCAAGTCATTTCCCAGTACGCACCTCACCCACGACTTCACGTCAAGTTTGAGAGGCCGCTTGGCGTGGTCGACGAGCTTTGGACGACCGGGGATGAGCAACTGGCTGCCCAACGAAAGCGTCAATGAAGCCAATCAGACCATCACAGTAAATAACCCGGATCTTTTGCCGCAAACTGCCACAAACTGGGACGCGACGTTAGATTACTATTTCGAGCCAGTCGGAAACCTCTCCGTGGGATGGTTCCACAAGACAATAAAAGATTATATTGTGAGTGGAGTTAACACCGGAATGATCGGTAGCGGAAATGACAACGGATACAACGGTGTCTATGATGGGTTCACCCGCCTTACGACCAGCAATGCCGGCACAGCCGTGGTGCAGGGGTGGGAATTCAGTTATCAGCAGCAGTTCACTTTCCTCCCTGGACTGCTCAAGGGACTCAGCGGATCGGCTAATTACACTGCTATCGAAACGCACGGCAACTTCGGCGGCAATATTAACAGTGAAACGAGTAAGGTCGTCGGGTTCATTCCTCGAGCTGCGAATATGAGCCTTTCATGGCGTTATAAAAGATTCAGTACGCGCCTTCTCTACAATTACACCGGCAGCTACATCGTCGAATACAGCGCGGCCGCAGTTGGTTTTAATCGTTACCGAATGCCTTTAAAAACCATCAACCTTGGTCTCGCCTACATGGTGAGGCCCGCGGTGAATATCACCTGCGATATTTCAAATCTGACCAACGCCCCGCAAGTATGGTACCGTGGATTTACCGAGCGGATGCAGAGCACGATTATCAATGGGATTGCCGTGAGTTTCGGGGTTAACGGTCGATTCTGATTGGTGCCGTTTTCCCCCGCGCTGAGACTTCCCCGGTTCATCAACCGCCCCCGTACGGGCAATGCCGATCAGCTGTAAGGGCAAATGTTCACGCCTCGGCCTACCTCGGCCCTCGGCTTTGGCGGGCGCGGCATTCTGTCGAGAATCAAGCCATGCCCCCTCGGCTTGGCTTCGCTTGCTCGCCGGCTCTAGATCTCCAGCAGCGACACGTTGATGCGCGACACACTCAACGAGTCGTTGGCCGTGTAGCTGCGGTCGCGCGTCGAGCTTACGGTGAAGCTCGGCAGCGCGATTTTTTCTTCGGCGATAGTGGCCGTCTGCGCCGACGCGCTGAAGGCCGCGAGGCAAGTGCAGCCCAGTGCGATTTTTGATAGGTTATGGGATAGCCTCACCCCTCTATGCGAACGATTCCCTTTCTAAAAATAAATTGTCCACGTGACGTTCTCGCGACCTTTTCATGACGAAACCGTGACCGACCGATGTCCGTGGCGCCACCTACAGGCCAAGCCGAAAGGAGGCCAAGACGAAGGGGACATGGCTTGATTCTTGACCGAAGGCCGCACTCGCAGGAGCCAGCGAGAGCGGTGGCAAACGAACTGAGTTGATTGGTTGCGCGTCACAAATCATGGCGGGATGGATTGCCCCGTAAAAAGTGAATCTGATGCGTCCCTTCGATTGCAAACTACCGGGATTCCAGTCGCCTGGGAGTCGGTCCAAGCCCGGTAAAATTCCGGCGCCCCGCAACGCTGCGGGCGAGACACGGGGCCGCCAGCACGTTCCTCCCAACGTCCCGTAGGTTCCAGATTCTCGGCGTGGTGGGCGGGCACCTCCCTGTGCCCGCATTCGTCACTTTGCGGCTCGCCACCATGCGGACACGAGGACGTGCCCGCCCACCTCGAGCATTTCGCAAAGTCTAAAAACCAAAGGACGCTCGAAACACGCCGGCCAGAATTTTGCGAACGCCGACTCAGTTCGCGACCAACGTTGCGCCGTTCGTCACGACCTTGGCGGGCGTGGCGTTGCGGAGCCGGATGTCCTGCGTCTTCGTCGGCGTCGCGTTGCGCTGGTAGTAGGCGTAGCCCCGGTACGTGGCCAATTCGATCACCATGCCGGGCGGGATGAACTCGGGCCGTAGCGTGCGCAACGCCACCGCGTGATGTTGGCCATTGATGGTGGCGACGAGGTCGTTCGCGAGCCCGCCGCGGCTGTCGAGAATCTCCAAGTCGACGCTGGCGGCGCGCGAATTCACGTAGGGGCAGCTCAAGGCCTCGGCGTATTTCGCGTCGGCGCGGCAGCGCTCCACGACGTCGCCGGAGCCGATGTTGAAGCCAGTGGACACGCAGTCGCGTACTTCGCAATCGATGACGCGATCGGCGGCGCGGCCGAGTCCGGTGCAAATCCCGCGGCGCATCTGCCGCACCGTGCAACGAAGGATGGTGGTGGCTCCCGTCGCGTGATCGCCGCCGCCCTGCGGGTAGAGCCGGATACCGTCCTCGCTCAGCGCGATCATTTCGTTCGGCAAGATTTCGCCATTGGGGCCGACGGTGACACCTTCGCTGAAGTGGGGACTGCGGGTCTTGAAACCGCGCTCGAAAGCGTAGCCGGATTTCTCGGCGAGGATTTCGTTGGTGGGCCGGAGCAGGCCGTCTACGTGGCAGTCCTCGATAACGGTATCCACGGCCCCCTGTACGAAGATGGCGTGGCCCATCGCGCGCATGTGGACGCGGCAATTGATCAGCTTCGTGCCGACGGCGGGATAGCCCACGCGGATGCCGTTCATCTTGCGGACGTCGCCGCCACCGATGCCGTAGAGACTACCGTAGCCCCACGGGCTGGAGCCGGAGGTCGTGATCTCGATATCGCGCAACACGACGCCCGAACCGACGACGTTGAAAATCTTGTTCCGGCTCTGGCTGCCGGGCAGGTCGCCATAGTTTTCCGTCGTCAGACCCGCAAAGACGATCCGGTCGCCGACGAGATCGATGGCGCAGTAGAAGGAATCCCGTTCGCGACGAGGGAACGGTTGGCGGAATAGTTTTGTGTCGATCAACAGTTTCACGCCCCGCAGGTCGAAGCGGCTGTCGTGGCCGGTGAAACGGAGGAAGTGGGACGAGTCCGCCTGATCGAGCCGGTAGGTGCCGGGTTTCAGGCGGACGTTGGCGTTGTCCTTTGCGGCGTAGTTGCGGAGGGCGTCGAGCGAGTCGATCAGGATCGCGTGTTCGGCGGCCGGCTCGGCGGCGCCGACGAGCAGGCACGTCATCCAAACGAACAAGCCGCGCAGAAAAACATTCATCGAAGCGTTGCGGGCGGTGCTCACCGTTTCAGCGTCGTCGTGAGGCTAAAGCTGATGGGCACCTTGCAGGCGAAGCCGGAGGGTACGGTCTCGCGGGCGGGCGAAGCATCGTTGCCGCCGAGTGGGCGCAGGGCCGAGCCGGTGAACACGACCGGGGCATTCTGGGACGCCGAGGCCGGATGCGCGGAGGCGGTCGGCTTCACCGGTTGTTGGGCGAACAAGGTTGTGGGAATCGCGAGCAAGCTCAGCGAAAAAACGGGGCGGAACGACGGGCGGGCAGGTGAGTTCATCGGGCAATAGGGGAATGGTGGTGAACGCGGAATTTCCGGGGATAGCAGCGGTGGTTAACCCCCACGGGAGCGCGGCCCATCGGCGAACGTTCGATCCGCAGCGAGACGAGTCAATCCACGACTGGATTTTACACCATAAAGAGAGCGCACTTTGGTTGCGTGCAGCGAGTGTGCATCTTGACGCGAGCGCGGGGCCACCGTGCGGAGGCGGCAGGAAGCGTGCGAGCCAAAGCACCGCCCGTCCTCTTCGTCATCCGCCCGATACTGGAGCGTGGGGTGATTGCTGTCCCCTGGGCCGGGCAAGTGATCGTGAAAATTCAGGGTTGAAACGGCTCGGCTAATTAATGGTCATGTCTGAGCCGAGATGATCCATTCCCGTCTCCGACGGTTATGTGGAGCCTGCTTCGGCCCCTGAGAAATCCCTCCCCATGAACAAACTCCTTGTCGTCATCGCCCTCGCTGCCGCCCCGTTGCTCAACGCGGCCGAAGCTTATAAAATCGCCGTCATCCCCAAGGGCACGACGCACGAATTTTGGAAATCAATCAACGCCGGCGCGGTGAAGGCCGAGCGCGAGATCAACGCCGCAGCGGGTCATGAGGCCGTGAAAATCATTTGGAAAGGTCCGCTCAAAGAGGACGACCGCGAGCAGCAGGTGCAGGTCGTCGAGAACTTTGTCGGCCGAAAAGTGAACGCGATTGTGATCGCGCCCCTCGACCGCCGGGCACTGGTGGCCCCCGTCGAGGGTGCGATCAAGGCGAAGATTCCCGTGATCGTGATCGACTCCGGCCTCGAGACCAAGGCGATCGCCAGCTACGTTTCCACGGACAATCGCGAGGGCGGGCGCATCGCCGGCCGGCAGCTGGGCAAGCTCCTCGAAGGGAAAGGCAATATCATCATGCTGCGCCTGCAAGTCGGCTCGGCCAGCACGGAAGAGCGCGAGGAAGGCTTTCTCGAAGCGATCAAGAAAGATTTTCCTGCCATCAAGATCCTTTCGAGCGATCAACACGCCGGCGCGTCGCGCGATACGGCCAAGCAGG
>CAMATV010000337.1 GCA_945861235.1 Opitutus sp. GAS368 | reverse complement strand
ACGGACTCGTAGGCGATCTTGGAGCGGTCGCCGTAGACGTTGTAACCGTCGACGGTGCGGTAGTGGGAGTGCCACCACGCGTTTTTCTGGGTGATGAGCGTGCGGAGTTTTTGGGCGGCGGGCGTGTCGAGGGCGGGGGCGGCTTCGTTGAAGAGGGTCTTGAAGATTTCGGGGGCGAGCAGGGCGTCGCCGGACTCGCTGAGGTGAATGCCGTTGATGGTGAGGGAGCGGCCGGCGCGGGCGGCTTCGGCGGAGAGTTTTTGCGACGGAGCGAAGAGATCGACGAAGGTTACGCCGGCCTTGTCGCCGGCGACCTCGGCCATGGCGGCGGCGTAGAGGGCGAGGTTACGGTTGTTCGTGGCGGGCACGGCGAATTCGGTGCCGGGGAGTTGCTCGTTGGCGATGGGGGAGAAGAGGACGATACGGGGTGGCGCGATGCCGTTATAGGATTTAGAGCGGACGTTGCGGAGGTAATCTTCGAGTTCCTGTTTGAACTTGGGGAGGCCATCGGGGCCGGCGAAGGATTCGTTGTAGCCGAAGAAGGCGAAGACGACGTTGGGCTGGACCTTAGTGAGCCACTCGTCGGGTGTGCCGAAATCTTTCGAACGCGCGCGGGTGACGAGCTCATCGCCAGCGGCGGCGAGGTTGCGGAAGGAGAGGTTGTGCTGCGGGAATTTTTGCGTGATGAGCGTCTCCAGATTGTTGTGATGCTGGATGCGGTCGGCGAGGGTGTTACCGACGATGGCGATGCGTTCGCCGGGGTTGAGGGTGATGGGCGTGTTGATCGCGGAGGGGGAAGTCGGAGCAGGAGAGGGGGGGACGGCCGAGGCGACGGGGGTGGGCGCGGCTTTGGTGGTGGAGGCGGATTTTTTTTGGTTGGGGTTGGGTGGCGCCGTCGGGGCGGGCGGCGGGTTGGTGCCGACGGGGACGGTTTGGCCGAGGGCGTAGACGGCGGGGGTGAGTTGGTAGCGGAAGCCGTTGAAGCCGTATTTGCGTGGGGTGTACGGATCGACGAGCGTGACGTTGGCCTTGGTGGGAACAGGGAGATTGACGGACCAGAAGACGGCGTTGACGACGAGGCGGCGGAGCGACTCGTTTTCGAGGTCGGTGGCGGCGCCCATCGTGGTGGTGAAGATTTTGTTTTCCTTGCCGCTCTCGTGTTTGAAGGTGCGGGTCCAGGCGATGGGCATCGCGGGAGCGTTGAGTGGCTGCTCCTGTTTATCGGTGGAGCGCTTCTTGATGGTCTCGGCGGGGGCGTCGGCGGGGTTCATGCCCTTGAGCACGAGGCCGCGGAGGAGAATCTTGGCGTCGGCGGGCGGATAGGCTTCGTAGACATCGCTGTCACCGAAGACGTCGGTGACGCCGCGGAGGAGGGCGTCGGAGGCGGCGGAAGGCTCGGTGACGCCGCGGGTGGCCTCGGACTTGTGTTTGCCCCAGTGGGAAAGCCACGTTTCGCCGAGGACGTGTTTGCCGAAACCGCCGGGCCAAGGGGCTTTGCTGTTCCAGCTGTATTTCGCCCACTTACTATCGGCGGGAATATTGAAGGGATGGGTCGACGTGCGGAGGGCGATGAGCGGGACGCCGCGTTCGAAGGCGGAGACGAAGCGCTGCATGTCGGCATCGAGCCAGTTGCGGAAACGCAGGCCAAAAATGATCGCGTCGGCGGAGTCGAGGGCGGTGGAGTCGGCGAGGGATTTTTGGTTGTTGGGGTTGATCGTACCGTCGGGGTCGAGGGCGAAGAGTACGGTGCATTTGAAGCCGTGACGCTGGCTCAGGATTTTCGCGAGCATGGGCATCGCTTCCTCGCTGCGGTATTCTTCATCGCCCGAAAGGAGGACGACGTGTTTGCCCTGGGCTTTGACGCTGGCGGGGGGCGTGAAGACGAGGCTGGTCGGGGCGGCGGCGCGGAGGAGCGAGGCGGAGAGGAGGGCGAGGAGGGCGAGGGTACGGAGGAGCATGGGAAAAGAGAGGACGCTCAACGCCCCACGTTGAACCCTGCACGCTGACGTGCAGAGACGCGGGGTTGGGCGTTGAGGGTTGAGCGTTAGACGTTGAGGGGTGAGCGTTCGCGCGGTGGGCGCGGGAGGCGCGGTCAGGTCTGTTTTACTTTTTGCCACCGGCGGGACTGGGCGGACTTGAGCACGGCGTCGGTGACGTAGTCGGTGGCGAGGCCGTCTTTGAAATCTGGTTTGCAGCCCTTGCCGCTCTCGAGGCCGCGCACGAACTCGACCATCGCGTGGACGAAACTGTGCTCGTAGCCGAGTTGGAGACCGGGCACCCACCAGTTGCCGCAGTAGGGATGGTCGCCGTCGGAGACGTGGATGCTCTTCCAGCCGCGTTCGGGGCCTTCGTCGCTGTAGTCGAACACTTGCAGGCGATGGAGGTCGTGGAGATCCCACTTGAGCGACATGTTCGCGCCGTTGATTTCAAGCGTGTAGAGTGCCTTGTGGCCGCGGGCGTAACGGGTCGACTCGAAGAGACCGAGGGAGCCGTTGTTGAAGTGACAGTGGAACAAACACGCGTCGTCGATGCTCACCTTCTCGACCTTGCCGGTGAGGGTGTGTTTACGCTCTTTGACGAACGTCTCGGTCATCGCGCTCACGTCCTTGATGCCACCGTTGAGCCACATGGCGGTGTCGATACAGTGGGCGAGGAGATCACCGGTGACGCCGGAGCCGGCGACCTTGGCGTCGAGGCGCCAGAGGCCGGTGCCGCCTTGGGGTAAGTCGGCATTGATGGTCCAATCTTGGAGGAAGTTCGCGCGGTAGTGATAGACGCGGCCGAGCTTGCCGGCGTCGATGAATTGTTTGGCGAGGACGACGGCGGGGCAACGGCGGTAGTTATACCAGACCATGTTGGGCACGCCGGCCTTCTCGACGGCCTTGAGCATTTTTTCGGCTTCCTTGCCGTTGAGGCCGAGGGGCTTTTCGCAGAGGATCATCTTGCCGGCTTTGGCGGCGGCGATGACCTGTTCGGCGTGGAGATTGTTGGGGGTGGCGATGTCGACGACGTCGATATCATCGCGGGCGATGAGTTTTTTCCAATCGGTCTCGATGGATTGGTAGCCCCACTTGTTGGCGAACTCCTGCGTCTTCGCGGCGTCGCGACCGCAGACGGCCTGCGGGACGAGTTCGTAGCTGGAGGGGAAGAAGTGGTTAACCTGATGGAAGGCGTTGCTGTGGGCGCGGCCCATGAAGCTGTAGCCGATGAGGCCGATGCGGAGTGGTTTCTTTGGCATGGGGGGAGGGGAGGGAGGAGGATGGAAGGGGCTGGGGTTTAGGGTCTGGGTTCTAGGGGGCGGAAGAGACGGATTCTTGTCGCAGAGGTCGGATGGAGGAGTACAGAGAGCACAGAGACGGAGACTTTGCTTGGATTTTTTCCGCTCTGTGAAGCTCTGTGAGGGCTCTGTGAACTCTGTGACAAGAATGGAGATTCTTCTCAGCCGACCCAGCCGTGGTTGGTGCGGACCTCGATCATGGCGGCGAGGATGTCGTTCCACGTTTGTTGTTTCATGAGCACTTCGTTGGAGAACATGCAGCCGTCCCAGCAGATGTGTTTCATTTTTTTCGTGACCTTGCCCTTGCCGTCGCGGAGCCAGTAGCCGGAGTCGCGGGCGATGTTGAGTTTGCCCTTCGGATCGGTGGCGAGGCAGTGGCGGCCGGTCTGCTCGTGGCTGCCGGAGCCGTAGGTGCTGCCGTCATTTTGCGCGACGTGGAAATCGATCGTCCACGGGCGGAGAGCTGCGGTGAGTGTGGTCATCGCGGCGTGGAAGGCGGCGGGCTCGTAGTGGTAATTCTTGGGGACGATGCGGTGCGCTTCGGCGTTGGCGCCGAGCGTGTAGAGGTGGGTGTGGGACATGTCGGCCTGGAAGCCGACGACCTTCGGCATATCGACGGCTTCGAGGAGATTCACCATGTGTTTCCACGAGTGCATGCCGCCCCAGCAAATTTCACCTTCGGCGGCGAGGCGCTCGCCGTTGTCCTTGGCGATCTTGCCGGCTTCGCGGAAGGTTTGCGCGATGAGCTTGGTGGTGCCCTTCGGATCTTTGTCCCACGCGGTGACGCCCGTGGCGCTGTCGATGCGGACGATGCCGTAGGGGCGGACGCCGAGCTCGCGGAGTTTTTTCGCGATGCGGATGGCCTTGCGGACGTGGGTGACGAAGTTGGCGCGGGCTTTTTCATCGCCGCCGGCGGAGGCATCGAACCAGACGGGCGCGACGACGGAGCCGACGACGAGACCCTTGGATTTGACCTTATGGGCGAGGGCTTTGATGCCGTCGTCGGAAATATCGATGTCGGTGTGCGGGTTGTAGAGGAAGAGATCGATGCCGTCGAAGCGCGTGCCGTTGACTTCGGCTTTCGCGGTGAGGTCGAGCATGGTGTCGAGTTCGATGAACGGCTCAGCGCCGGGAGAGCCCTTGCCGACGAGACCGGGCCAGGCTGCGTTGTGAAGTTTGGGGAAGTTATTGGCGGGCAT
>CAMATV010000336.1 GCA_945861235.1 Opitutus sp. GAS368 | reverse complement strand
GTGTTGGGGAAAACCGTGGTGATGGCCGGCGAGGCGGCGAGGACGGTGTTGAGGAGGTCGGCGCTGACGATGGCGTCGCCGGTGGCGCTGGCGAAGGCGGTTTCGAAGAGGGTGGACTGGCTCTGGGCGAAAATGTCCTTCTGGGCCTTAAAGCGGATGCCATCCAAGCTGGTGGCGCTGGAGGTGCTACCGGAGAGGCTGACGGCGCCGCCGGTGCCGATGGCGTATTGGCTGACCTTGGCCCCGACTTGAAAAGTGTTTTTGCCGGCGAGGCTGATCGACATCGAGATTTGGTCACTCGTGTTGAAGGCGTTGAGGAGGTCGGCGGTGCGGCCGCCCCAGCCGGTGGAGGTGGGTTTGTCGGGGACGCTGTGCTGCCACTGGACCTGTTGATCGCTGTGGGAGAAAAGTTGGGGCGGGAGCGGGACCGAGCTGGCGTTGTATTGGGTCTTGGTCGTGGGGTAGACGAGGGTGCCGGCGTTGGCGAGGAGCGCCATTTTGCCGGAGTTGAAGAGGGCGTGGAGGTCTGTAACTGAAGGATGGAGACCCCACGAGCGACCGTCGGCGGTGCGCGGCGTGAAGGGGAGGACGCTGGCTTGGGGAATCGCGAGGTTGGAGCGGGCGGAGGCGTAGGCGGCGTAGCCGGAGCCGAGGGGGATAATGAGATTGTTGGCGTCGTTGCCGCCGTTGAGGAAAAGGCAGACCAGGGCTTTGTAGTCGGAGGTGATCGGAGCGCCGGCGGTCGACGGGAGTTGCGGGCCGTTGGCGGGGCTGGCGGCGGCACCCATGAGGCGGAGGCTGCCGAGGGCGGAGAGCAGGCCGGTGGCACCGACGGCGGCGCAGCAGGCGTTGCCGAGGAATTCGCGGCGGGTGACTTCGGGTGCGGACTTTTTGCTCATGGGACGGAGGAGTTGAGAGTTGAGAGCTGAGAGTTGGTCGGAGTCGGAAATCTTGAAATCGGGCAGCAGGCATCTGGAATTTTCGGATTTCGGATCTCACATTTTAGATTTCCGGACGGCGGAAGTTTTTAGATGACCGATGACCGATTTCACGATTCCGAGGATCGTTACTTTTGGATGGCGGCGGCGGGAGAGGTGAGGACCATCAGGATGGCGACCTTGGCGCGGTCGATGGTGGTGGTCGCAGTCGGGAGGGCGGCGAGCGCGGTGATGATGCGGGTGCGGGTAGCGGCTGAGAGCGACCCGGAGCAGAGCACGAGGTTGAGGTGATCGAGCAGAGCGGCGGGATTGCTCACGAGGGTTTGCTCGGAGGTGAGGTTGAGCATGATCACGTAGGGCGCGGCAGGGGTGGGCACTCCGCCCGAGGTGGGAATGGCGGCGTTCACGAACGTGCGCAGGAAGTTGGGCGTGCTGATCGCGAAATTATCGTCGGTGATCTCGAACTCTGGGGCCACCATACCGGCGGCGGCGAGCGGGCCGGGGAGGACGTAGTCGGGGTGGTAGAAGTTGAAGACAGTGGGGGAGCGCATCGCGGCTTCGGCCAGATTGCCTTGGACGCCGTCGAGACGGGTGACGGAAAAGGTGTTGGGTGATTGGTTGATCTGGCTGGCGAGTGCGGGCAGCGGCGTGGCGCTGGTGATCGGCACGAGGTCGACCGTGTGGTGGTAGCCGAGGAAGCGGCCGCTGGTGGAAGAGGCTCCGAAAGTGCGGAGCAGTCCGGTCAGGCGCAGGAGGGGCTCCTTCAATTTTCCAAAGGTGATGTTGCTGGCGATGACCGGGGAGCGGGCTTCGTAGTCGATGAGAATGGCGCGGACGACGGCGGCGAGGTCTCCGCGGACGCCGGAGCCGTTGTTCACAAATTTCTGGGCAACGCGGTAGACGTAGGCGGGGCTGGGATTACTGGTGACGAGGCGCTGGATGAGGAGCTTCGCGATGAACGGCGCGGTGTTCTGGTGGTTGAAGAGCGCGTCGAGGGCGAGCTTGAGATCCTGCGTGCCGCCCTGACTGGCGGGAATGAGCGTCGCCGTGACGGGGCTGATGTCCTTCACCGTATCGTCGTGGTAAAGGGGGAAGATTTGCATCGGGCTGATCGAATTACGGCCGGCGGTGCGGAATTGGGTCGCGGCGTTACCGGGATAGGACCAACCGGTGAAGACTTTGGCCATTTCGGTGATCGTCTTTTGGTTGTAGGAGGAGGTGGGAAGACCATCGGCCCCGAGGACGAGGGTGCCGTCGGGCTGGAGTTGGCTCAGACCGATCGTGAAAAGCTGCATGACCTCGCGCGCGTAATTTTCGTCGGGCGTGGTGCCGGTGACGGGGTCGGCTTTGGAGTTGCGCAGCGAGCTGAGGTAGCGGCCCATCATCGGGCTCAGGGTGACGGTTTCGAGGAGGGTGCGGAAATTGCCGAAGGCCCCGTTGCCAAGTTGATCGTAGTAATAGGCGAGGGGTTCGGCATCGCTATCGTCGCCGAGGGCGACGTCGGAGATGACGAGAATCTGGCTGAGGGCGAAGGCGACGCGTTGGCGGAGTTGATCGGGGGCGGTGAGCGAGGTTTTGAACCAAGCGGACTGGCGGTTCGGGCCATGCGTCGCGTTCCAGTTGGTGAAGCTGCTGCTGCCGCCGTAAGTGGTGCGATCGGATTGGATGGCCGTGCGGTGGGAGGTGAACGGGAGTGCCAGCTGAGCCGTAATCCAAGTGTCGATACTGGCGCCGGTGAGGCTGTCGATTTCGGCTTTGGTGGGGCCAAAGGTGGCTTGAGTGAGCAAGCGCGCGGCGTCCGTGGCGGTGGGTTTGGTGAGGACGACGGCGGGAGCGGCGGCGGGAGCGGTGAAGACGGCGCTGCCGGTGCCTTGGATGAAGACGCCTTTAACTTCGCCGGCGGGATAATTCGCGGTGTCGATGCGGACGGCGATGTTACCCGTCTTCAGAGCATCCAGGAGCGCGGCGCTGGTGTAGGGGCCGGTTGGCGCGAAGGCCCACCGGGTGCCGGTAACCTGGCCCTGCGGGAGGTTAAGGACGTAATCTTCGCTGGCCCCAATGGTGAGGTGGGCGGTGACCTGAGCGGAGCTGAGGCTGGAGAAGGAGACGTTGACCGCGGCGACCGTGCCACTGGAGCTCAACAGGATCGTCGCGGTGCCGGAGGCGGTGGAAGCGGGGGCGGTGCTGTAGGGGCGAACCGTCGCGACATAGAGGGTGGAGGGGCTGTCGGCGATGGTGACCGTAGCGGTGTTTGGGGTGTCGATTTCGTAGTAGGTGCCACTGGTGATCGTGATCACGACGGTGTCCAGCGCGTCGACTTGGACATCGGGATTGGGGGTGAGGGGAATCTTAACCGAGGCTGATCCGGCGGGAATGACGACCGTGCCAAGGAGCGCGGGATAGTCGAAGCCGTTGATGGCAGAACCGCCGACGCCGTAGTTGACGGTCAGGTTGTCGGCGAGGTCGCCGACCCGGGTGACCGTGAACTCGCCGGGCTTGGAGCCTGATTCATCGGCCGCCGGAATGGTCGCGGCGATACTGACGACCATGAGGGGACTCGGCGCGTAGCCGTCTTCGCTGCCGGCGCGGACGTGATAGCCGCCGGTGCGAACGGTGCCACTGCGGTAGTTGTAGAGTTCGATGACGCGGGTGAGTTCGGCGAGGCTCAGTTTACCGTCTTTATTGGAATCTGCCGTGTGGTAGGCGGCGAGGACAACGGCGGTTCCGTCGGCCGTGAGGGGATCGGGGGCGAAGCCATCTTCGGTGCCGGCCAGCACGCGATAACGGCCGGTGCGGGTGGTGCCGATACGGACGTTGTAGAGTTCGATCACGCGGGTGAGCTCGGATAAACTGAAGCGGAAGTTTTGGTCGGAGTCCGCGCTATGGCCGACCGGGGCGGCGGCGGCGATGGTGGGGCGGGTGCGGGATTCTGCCGCCTCGGACGTGGTCGTGACCGAGAGTGCGGTCGCCGTCAGGTCGTAGACTTCGACGAGGGTGAGGCCGGGGGCGTCGTCGACGCTGCCGACGTGAATCGAATAGTGCCCGGGGGCGAGATCGAGGAGGAGAGCGGAGTCTTTGCTCGGGGCGGGAAAGACGAATGCGCCGGCCTGCGTGAAAGCGTCTTGGAGTTGTTGAGTGCTCGCCGCGCGTGAGTCAGCCGGTGAGGACCAATGGTCATTGGTCGCGAGCGTGGTGGTCTCGTTGGCGCGGGTGACGCGGAGGGTGGGGTCGGCGAGGATGCCGGTGAGACCGAAGGGGGCGAGCGCGGGCCCGGAGGCGCGAATCAGCAGTCGGCGAGTGTGGGTGCCGGGCGAAACCACGAGACCCATTGCCGGGGCGGTGCCAGGGCCGACGGAGAAGCGGGTGGAGGTGTTGAGGAGACTCGCGCCGCTGCCCAACGCGAAGATTTCGATTTGCGCGAGGCCCGCGGTGTCGTCGGATGCGTTCACCTGCGCGGTGTAACTGCCGGGAGCGAGGGTCGTGACAATCGCGGCGTCGGAGCTGCCGGTCGGGAGGGGCGAGGCACCTGCGGTGCTGAAAGCG
>CAMATV010000335.1 GCA_945861235.1 Opitutus sp. GAS368 | reverse complement strand
GGCACCACCGTCGGCGGCAGCATCGGCGTGAAGAACGCCCTCGTGAGCTGGGACCACACCATCCAGACCACGCAGGCCATTATCGACGCCGCCTCCACCATCCGCAAAGACATCTTCTTCCTCTGCCACGGCGGCCCGATCAACACCCCCGACGACGCCGCCCGCGTCATTGCCGCCACCACCTGCGACGGCTTCGTCGGTGCCAGCAGCCTCGAACGCATGGGCGTCGAGGAATCCCTCACCAACCTGACCCGAAAATTCAAATCCCTGAAAGTGCCCGGGAACCGCAGATGATTTCGATCTGCGGCAAGCCCAATTCACAGAGATCCCAATCCGAGTTCACAGAGAATTCCTCCAGGGCCTCTGCGTCGCCTTGGTAAGCTCTGTGGCAAAAAATAAATCCCCTCATGTCCCCCGCCGACCGCCGCTTCGTCCAAATCGCCGACGCCCTCCGCGAACCCAACGCCTGGACCAACAATGAGTGGCTCTGCCGCCCCGACCTCGTCGCCGCCGAGAAACTCCTCCTCGTGCGGGCGAACATGGACCCGCTCCACTGCCACCCATTTCATTACCACCCGCACCGCGAGGAAATCATTTACGTCATCTACGGCCGCGCCGAACAATGGGTCGGCAACGAGTATCGCATCCTCAGCGCCGGCGAGATGGCGCACATCCCCGCAGGCACGATCCACGCCACCTACAACCCCCACGCCGAGCCGCTCGTCTTCCTCGCGATCCTTTCCCCCGCCAAACTCCCCGATCCACTCGCCAGCGTCCCCGACCCCTTCGACGTTTCCACCCACGAACCCTGGGCCAGCCTCCGCGACCACCTCACACCTTGCCGCACCCGCCCTTGAGTTCCTCGACCCAAGAACCCCAATCCTTTGAACCGCTAATTTTCGCTATTCTGAGCTAATTTCGTAAAAACTCCGCCTTCTCTCGCCGCCTTGATTCGCCGATCAGGCGAATCTTCCGAGCACGAAAAATCAGCGAAGATTAGCGGTTAAACCCTCCATTCCCTTCGTCCCTCGCCCCTTCCCCGACATGAAACGCCTCCTCACCCTCGTTACCCTCCTCGCCGTCGCCCTCACCTCGGCGCTCTCCGCCGCCGCCCCGCTCCGCGTCTTCATCCGCTCCGGCCCAAAAACCCACGGCCCCGGCGCCCACGACCACCCTCGCTTCCTCGCCGAGTGGGCCCCGCTCCTCAATGCCCGCGGCGCCGTCGCCTCCGGTAGCAACACGTTCCCTACCGCCGAGCAACTCGCCGCCACCGACGTCCTCATTCTTCACGCGCCCAACGCCGGCGACATCCCCGCCCCCGACCGCGCCAACCTCGAAGCCTACCTCGCCCGCGGCGGCGGTATCGTCGTCGTCCACGCCGCGGCCGTCTCGAAGGACACCGACTGGTATAAATCCATCATCGGCGGCTCGTGGCGCCAAGGCACCACCAAGTTCCTCGAAGCCCCGATGCATCTCTACTTCATCGACCGCGAACATCCCATCACCCGCCACGCCTCCAACTGGCAAATGGATGACGAGATCTACTACGACCTCGATCTCTCCCCCGACGCCCACGTCCTCGCCACCGCCTACACCCCGAAAGCCATCGACACCGGCGGCCGTGGCAACCGCGAGGCGCAGGCCCGCGCCGCCGAAGCCGTCGCCACGAAAAAGGCCGTCAACATCTACGATATCCAACCCCAGCTCTGGACTTACGAACGCACGCTCGCCGGCTCCGCCAAACCCTACCGCGCCTTCGTCTCCATCCCCGGTCACCTCTACGGCAACTTCGACCGCCCCAACTACCGCGCCATTCTCCTCCGCGGCATCGCCTGGGCCGGTCACCGCGCCAACGCCGACGAACTCTGCCTCCCCTCCGAACTCGGCGACGCCCTCCGTTATCCCGAAGGCGGCCCGACCGCGCCCGCGAAAGCCGCCGCCAAAATCCAAGTCCACCCCGAGTTCAACCTCTCCCTCGTCGCCTCCGAGCCCCTCATCAATAAAGTAATGAACATCGATTGGGACGAAAAGGGCCGCCTCTGGGTCTGCGAAACTCCCGAGTATCCGAACGGCCGCCGCAAACCCAACACTCCCGCCAATTCCGCTCTCCCGCGCTGGAAAGACTCCGGCTCCCACAAACCCTACGTCGCCGACCGCGACCCCGAGGATTCCATCTCCATTCTCACCGACACCAACGGCGACGGTATCATGGACACGAAAAAAGTCTTCGCCGACAAACTCGAGCTCGTCACCAGTTTCGTCCTACACCGCAACGGCGTCATCGCCGCCACCTCGCCCGACATCTGGTATCTCGAAGACACCAATAACGACGGCGTCGCCGACAAACGCACCAAGCTCTACACCGGCCTCGGCATCAACGACACCCACGCCGTCATTAACAATCTCCGCTGGGGCCACGATGGTTGGATCTACGCCACGCACGGCTACAGCCGCGGCGATGTGACCTCCGGTGACGGGTCGAAAAAATTCGGCCCCGACGGCTCCGGCGTTGTCCGCTTCAAACCCGACGGTTCCGCCTTCGAGCAATACTCCTCCCGCAACGGCAACACCTGGGGCCTCGACATCACGTGGGATGGCCAAGTCTTCTGGACGCAGCCCACGAGCGGCACCGTGTTTTTCCACTCCGTCCTCCCCGAGAGCGTCCTCGCGAAAGGCAAGATCCCCGGCACCACCTCGTGGAAAGGCATGATCACGAACCAACGCTCCTTCCCCGCGCTAGAGTGGCCCGAGCAAGCCTACGTGCAGATCGACCAGGTCGGCCGCTTCACCGCCGCCGCCGGTTGCGCGATCTACGAAGGCGGCGCCTGGCCCGCCAAGTGGAACACCAGCTACTTCACCACCGAGCCCACGCTCAACATCGTCCACCACCAATTCGTCCGCCGCGACGGCGTGAGCTACTCCGTCGAAAAAGAAAAAGGCCGCGAGGAAACCGAGTTCATGCGCAGCACCGATCTCTGGTTCCGCCCCATCGAAAATCGCGTCGGCCCCGACGGCGCCCTCTACGTCGTCGATTTCTACAACCAAGCCGTCATCCACAACGACACCCGCGGCCCCGTCCACAGCCAGTCCAACGCCGCCGTCCGCCCCGACCGCGACCATTACTTCTCCCGCATCTGGAAAGTGCAGCACAAGGAAGCGAAAACGCTCCCCGCCGTCGCCCTCGACCGCAAAAATCTCTCCGGCCTCGTCGCCGCCATCCAGACGAGCCCCAACGCCCACGTGAAAAAACTCGCGCTCCGCCTCGCGCAGGAAAATCACGCCGGTGCCGTGCAACTCACCTCGCTCACGCCGAAGATGGGCAGCTCCGCCCTCGCCCGCTACGAAGCCGCCCGCACCGCGACGACCCCCGCCCAACGCGCCGCCATCCTCGCCGACTTCGCCGCCGCCTCCGATGACTGGACGAAATCCGCCCTCATCGCCGCCGCCAGCGAGCACGCCGCCGACTTCCTCATCGATGCCCTCGCCTCCGTAGCCGCGAGCGCCAGCAAGCCGACCACCACGCTCGCCCCCTTCGTCACCGCCCTCGCACCCTCCGTCGCCTCTGCCGACATCGCGCGCCTCACCGCCGCCGCTGCCGCCGCGCCGACTCCCCTCGCCGCCGCCCTCCTCCGCGGGCTTGCCGCGTCCTCTGTGACGGCGAGCACCAGCGAGCCGACCCTCGCCGCTGCCCTGAAAACCCTCCTCGCCGCACCCGACACCACCGCCGCCGCCCTCGGTGTCGCCGCCAAATGGGATACCACCGGCGCACTCACCGCCGCCGTGGCCACCGCCGCCCGCCGCGTCCTCGCCGATCTCGCCAACCCCAACACCTCCGACACCACGCGCGCCGACATCGCCACCGCCCTCGTCGCGCTCCCAGCCCATCGCTCCACCGCCCTCGCGAAAATCGGTATTCTTCTCAGCGATACCGCGACCTCCGACGCCATCAAGGCCCCGCTCATCGCCACCGTCGGCGAGCTCGCCGGCAGCGAAGCCGTCGACGTGCTCATCAACGCCTTCGTCCAGACGAAGTCCGCGCCGATTTTCGAACAGATCCTGAAACGTCAGGAATCCGCCCTCGCCCTCATTGCCGCGATCAGCGCCAACCGCCTCAGCCCCTCCGCCCTCGGGCCCGCCAACATCGCCCGCCTCCGCCAGCACCCTACCACCAGAGTCGCCCGCGAAGCCCTCGTCGTCCTCGGTGCCACTAACGCTTCGACGAAAGCCAAAGACGATCTGATCGCGAAACTCCTCCCCGACGTGCAAAAGCCCGGCGACGTCGCCAACGGCCGCACGCTCTACGCCGCCGCTTGCGCCATCTGCCACAAACTTGGTGACGTCGGCCTCCGCGATGTCGGCCCTCCCCTCGCCGGCATCGGCGCCCACGCGCCCGCTGATTTGCTCACCGCGATCGTCGACCCCAATCGCCAGGTGGAACCGAATTTCTGGCAATGGAACATCACCACGAAAAAAGGTGAGACG
>CAMATV010000334.1 GCA_945861235.1 Opitutus sp. GAS368 | reverse complement strand
ATCGACAATCTCTTCACGGGCCGAAAGCTCAACATCGCCCACCTCATGGGGCACGCGAACTTCGAGTTTGTACGCCACGACGTGATCGATCCCTTCAAGTATGAGGTCGACCAGATCTACAATCTCGCGTGCCCCGCGTCGCCGCCGCATTACCAATATAACCCGATCAAAACGATCAAGACCTCGGTGATGGGTGCCATCAACTGTCTCGGCCTCGCCAAGCGCACGAAGGCGCGCGTGTTTCAGGCGAGCACGAGCGAAGTTTACGGAGACCCGCAGATTCACCCGCAGCCGGAGAGTTATTGGGGGCACGTTAATCCGATCGGGAAACGATCCTGCTACGACGAAGGAAAACGCTGTGCTGAGACGCTCTTCTTCGACTACCACCGCGAGAACAAAGTCGATATCCGCGTCATCCGCATCTTCAATACCTATGGCCCGCGCATGCACGAAGCAGACGGCCGCGTCGTCTCGAACTTCATCGTGCAGGCGCTCCGCGGTCAGGATATCACGATCTACGGCGACGGAGCGCAGACGCGGTCGTTCTGTTATGTGGACGATTTGATCGAAGGCTTCGTGCGCTTCATGGCGCAGACTGAGACGGTGGGGCCGATGAATTGCGGAAACCCGGGGGAGTTCACCATGCGGGAGCTCGCCGAGCTGACGCTGAAGCTCGTCGGTGGAAAATCCAAAATTGTCCACCAGCCG
Source organism: Opitutus sp. GAS368 (assembly GCA_945861235.1). Classification (GTDB taxonomy): domain Bacteria; phylum Verrucomicrobiota; class Verrucomicrobiia; order Opitutales; family Opitutaceae; genus GAS368. The sequence continues at coordinate 3,774 of CAMATV010000334.1, read as the reverse complement.
CTTCCCGCCGACGACCCGAAACAACGCCGTCCGGACATCACTCTCGCGAAAAAAATTCTCGGTGGCTGGGAGCCCAAGGTGGGGCTCGAAGAAGGTCTCAGTCGGACCATCGCGTATTTCAAAACGCGGGTGTGAAAAGAGTCTGCTCACGCGGGATTTCGCGGCGGTGGCTCTGCGCAAACGTCGTCCGCTGAAATTGTCGTAGGGCGCTAACAACGGTGGTCCCACCTCCCACCTCCCAGCCCTCGGAAATTCTGTCCTGGGGATGCGACGGTCGAAGACCGGACAGCGCTCCTGCTCACCTGTCCCCCTGCCGACCCCATTCTGCATTTGCCAAGCCTCCTTCGCGTCCTACGCTGCCGAGCCTGCATGCTCTCGTTTCTCCTTAAACGCTTTTCCGGCCGCCACTACAAAAAATTCCTTGAGAAGTGCCGCCCCATCGTGGCGCGCATCAATGAAATTGAGGTGTCTTATCAGGCGCTGACTGACGACCAGCTGCGCGCCAAGACGGAGGAATTCCGGGTGCGGATCGCCGCGGCCACTGATAAGCGCGCCGCCTTGGAGCACGTTCTCCCCGAGGCCTTCGCGGCGGTGAAGAGTGCGGCCCGCCGGCTTTGCGGGCGGAAGGTTCTCGTCTGTGAGCACGAACTGTCCTGGGACATGGTTCATTTCGACGTCCAGTTGATCGGCGGTATGGCGATTCACGAGGGCATGATCGCCGAAATGGCGACCGGCGAAGGCAAGACCCTCGTTTCTACGCTGCCCCTTTACCTCAATTCCCTGACCGGCCGGAATACCCAGCTCGTCACCGTCAACGACTACCTCGCCCGCCGCGACTCCGAGTGGATGGGCCACGTCTACAATTTTCTCGGAGTGACCGTGGGCTGTATCCAGCAACAAATGGCACCGGATCTCCGGCGAGACATGTATGGCCGCGACATTACTTACGGCACCGCGAGCGAGTTTGGTTTCGACTACCTCCGCGACAACGGCATGGCGACGCGCAAGGAAGATCAGGTGCAGCGCGATTACTGGTTCTGCATCGTCGATGAAATCGACTCGATTCTCGTCGACGAGGCCCGCACGCCGCTGATCATTTCCGGACCCGCGCCCATCGAGCGTGAGCAGCCGTTTACACGCCTGCTTCCGCCGGTCGATCAGCTCGTCAACGATCAGACGCGCCTCTGCATCAGAATCATTACCGAGGCGAAGGAACTGCTGGAAAAGCCCGCCCCCACCAGCGATCAGCGCGCTGCGGCCGAAACGCTTTTGAAAAAGGCCGGCGCGTCCGCGACGGAGCGCGCTGCGGCCAAGGCCGTTCTCGCCCACACCGGCCCCACTGACGATGACAAGGGTCTCGCCGCGCAGAAGATGCTGCAGGTGAAAATGGGTCACCCGAAGAACAAACAACTCCTCCGCCTGATGGAAAATGGCGCGTGGCGGAAGCTCCTCGACAAGACCGAGACCGATCTCAATTCCGACCTCAACAAAGACGAGCTCTACAAGCTCAAGGAAGAGCTCCTCTACGTCATCGACGAGCGCCAGCATCAGGCCGACCTCACGCAGCTCGGTCGTACGAAGCTGCGCCCCGACAACCCTGATGCGTTCATGTTGCCCGATCTCGCGACCGAGTTTAGCGACATCGAGAAAGCCACCGCCATCGCTCCTGAAGCGCGCGAAGAGAAGAAACTCGCCGCGCAGAATCGCTACGCCGCCATTTCGGAGGACATCCACGCCATCTCGCAACTCCTGCGCGCCTATTCGCTCTACGAACGCGACGTCGAATACGTCGTCCAAGAGGGCAAGGTCATGATCGTCGATGAAAACACGGGCCGCGTCATGCCCGGTCGTCGCTGGTCGGACGGATTGCATCAAGCGGTCGAGGCCAAAGAAAATGTTACGATCGAACGCGAGACGCGGACCTATGCCACGATCACGATTCAAAATTATTTCCGCCTCTACGAAAAACTCGCCGGTATGACTGGCACCGCCGAAACCGAGGCGATGGAGTTCAAGGATATCTACCGTCTCGGCGTACAGGTGGTGCCGACGAATCGTCCCGGCATCCGTGTTGATCGCAACGACTGTATTTTCAAAACCCGCCGCGATAAATACACGGCCGTCGTCAAGGAAATCGAGGAGGCCCACAAACGCGGTCAGCCCGTGCTCGTCGGCACGGTCACGGTCGAGTCCTCCGAGTTTCTCTCCCGCATGCTCAAGCGCACGGGCGTGATCCACACCGTCCTCAACGCCAAGTATCACCAGCAGGAGGCCGAGATCATCTCGCGCGCCGGCCAGCGTGGCGGCGTTACCATCGCCACCAACATGGCGGGGCGCGGCACCGACATTAAGCTCGGCGAGGGCGTCCGCGAACTCGGCGGCCTCTACGTCATCGGCACCGAGCGCCACGAATCCCGCCGAATTGATCGTCAGCTTCGCGGCCGTTGCTCACGGCAGGGCGACCCCGGTCTCACCAAGTTTTACCTCTCGCTCGAAGACGACCTGATGCGCCTGTTCTTGCAGGGAAATCTGGCGTCAAAACTCATGGAAGGATCCATGCAGGAGGGCGAGGAGCTTGAGCATCCTTGGCTCAACCGCTCCATTGAGAGTGCGCAGAAAAAAGTGGAGCAGCAGAATTACACCCAGCGCAAACGCCTGCTCCAATACGACGACGTGCTCAACCAGCAGCGCGAGGTGATCTATGGCATCCGCAATGGGGCGATCCACTCCGACCGCCCGAAGGACATCATCTTCGAGCAGATCGAAGAAGAGTTGATGACCCGGCTCGAAACCGCCGGCTTCCGCGAGAAGTTTGGTGCCACGCAGACCGCGCTGGAGAGCCTCGTCGTGTGGCTGAATTCACATTTCCCGATTGGAGTTTCGTTGGACGACGTCAAAGGCGACAAGCCCGAGCCCATCACGGCGAAACTGCTCGAGCGGATCAAGCAGGCCTACGCGGTGAAGGAGTCGGTCGAGATTCCCGAGGCGCTCGGCTCACTGGAGCGGTATGTGGTCATCAATGCGATCGACCACCATTGGCAGGAGCACCTCACCGAGATGGAGGATCTCCGCAAGAGCATCGGTCTGCGCAGCTACGGCCAGAAGGACCCGCTGGTGGAATACAAAGGTGAAGCCTACAAATATTTCGAGGAGCTGATGACGAATGTGCGGCTGCAAATCTGCACTGGCCTGTTCCGCAGTGCGTCGAACCTCGAGTCGTTCGAGCACATGCTCTCGTTGTTGAGCCGCACGGCCCGCGCGGTCGGGCCCAACGATGCACCCGCTGCGTCGGCGGCGCCGCGCTTCGAGACGAGCACGATGGTGACGAGCAGCGGCCCGGCCGAGGCTCCGGTGCCCGAGCCGGAAATTGTGCTGCCGAAAGTCACGATCCGCCGCGAAACGCCGAAGGTCGGCCGCAACGAACCGTGCCCCTGCGGCAGCGGCAAGAAATACAAGGCCTGTCACGGGGCGTGAGGGCCCCCGCCGGCTTCTGGGAAGCGTTGCCCGACGGAGGAGCCTGCTTGCAGGCGATTCCGGATCTGCGCATTTCATGGTGGTTTCGAACCGCTAAACCATCGCTTGCCAGCAGGCTCCTCCCTTCGTGACCGCACCCGTTTCAGTCTCTTTGTCGCCCGATCCCTACGACCCCAATCCGTCGTTCTTCCAACGTCACGCCGACTACGTGAGCGCGGTGTCCGTGGCCGTGCTCACGGTCGTGCTGGCGGTCGTGTCGTTCCCGCCGTTTCACACGCCGGAGTTCGCTTATGCGATGCT
>CAMATV010000333.1 GCA_945861235.1 Opitutus sp. GAS368 | reverse complement strand
GTAGCGGTAGATGTAGTTCGGCTTGCGGAGCGTCGTGTTGAACGACGTGGCACCGGTGATACGGTAGCGGCTGTCGCCGTTCACGAGGTCGTAGATGTTCTGCACGCCGAGCCGAAACGTCGTGAAGTATTTATTGATCCGGCGATCGTAGAGCACGTAGGCGTGGAGCGGAAATGACGCCGCGCCTTTATAACTCACACCGTCAAAAATCGCGACGTTGTAGTCAGGACCATAAATGCCGTTGCCGCCGAGGCGCAGGCCGCGCACCCACGGAACCTGGTAGTCCAACACAAAACTACCCGTATAAGGCGAACTGCGACGGCCCGCGATCTCGTCCGTGAGCGTGTTGGAACCCAACACGGTACGCGCATTGGCGAGGACGGCGGGCAACTCCGCCATCGTGCGATCGCCGCCGACCGCGTTGGCCGCGACCGTGCGCGCTTCCGCCGCCGTGAGGTAGGCGCGGAATTGGGAAAAGTCCGGCTGCGACCGCACGTTCGTGGTGGAAAACGTGAAGCGGGTCTGCAGGCCCTTCCAACGCTGGCCCTGTAGCGTGAGTTCGACGCCGCGGGACTGCTCGTTGGAGTTCACCGTGCGGCGCTCGTTGTTGAGCCCGTTAACCACCTCGACGTAGCGCGGGTCGGACGGCAGGACGTTGTTCGGGTTGATCAGATCCTCGATCTGCGTGAGGTTGAGCACATCGGGCAACCAAGCATACGCCGCGTTCACCCGTTGGATGTCAAAGACGCCGAGGGTGTAGGTGAGCTTGCGCTGGAAGAGGTCGCCCTTCAGGCCGACTTCCTTCGTCTTGCCGCGCACCGGTCCGATGTCGGGACCGAAGAAAACCTGGCGCGACTGCCAGTTAAACGACTCCGAGTTCACACCGTAGATGTTCACATTGAGCGCATCGCTGCGCCACAGGGCCACCGTCAGACCGGCCATCTTGCTCACGGCGGAGAGGTTGAAACGCGGATCGTAGGTGTAGAGATTCGGCTCTTCCCACGGCAGACCCGGATGCTTGAAATATCCACGCGCATCTGTGGCGTAGGCCGCATCCGTGGGGATCTTGCGTGTCAGGCTGTTCCAACTCGCGCCGACGAGGGAATGCACGCGACCGCCGAAATATTCGCCGGAGAGTGAGGCCGTCTGCGTCTGCGCATAGCGGACGTCGACGAAGGGGCCGGTGATGGCCGTGCTCTCGTAGAGCACGGGCTTGAACGTCGGAGTGGACTTGAGGTTGGGCAGGAGAAACTGGTCCCAGAATGCGGTCGTGCCGAAATTCGGGTCGTCCAGGTAAGCGCGCAGCCGGATACCGTTGTTGGCGATGAGGCCGGCGCCGAGTTCGTTAGCCAGGCCGGTGCGGCGCGAGAGTTTCACGTCGCGCTGTTTGAGCGCCGTGACGACTGCGAGCTGCTTGCCCCAGCGGCCGAAGTCGAAGGGATACACGGCCGCGATCCGGCCCGCCTTCACGACATTGCCGAACACCTTGAAGGCCGCGCCACCGATGGCCTCTTCGATATAAGGACGACCCGTGCTGTCGACGCTCAACACCGGCGGAGTCTGGCTCGTGCCGAAGGAATTGTCGTTCCTGTCCTCGTGCTGAAACTGCTGGTTGTAGGCCAGCTCGATCGCGAGTTTTCCGATGCGTTGCTCGATCGTGGCGTTGGCGACGTTGAAGATGCGGTTGTTGTAATCGACCGTGCCGAGCATGTTCGTGTATTGGTCGAAGCCGCTGAATGTTTTGAAGGTGCCGTTGGGCAGGCGCACGGCCTGCGTCTGACCTTGCAAGAGCGAGACCTGGTTGCCCGAAGGCCCGCTGCGATCGATCGCGAGCGGAGGGAACGTCGTGGTGCGTTGGAAGATTTCGCCATCGGACGTGTAATACCAGTTGTTGTTGTTGAAGCCGCGACCCGCTGCCGCGACATCGTTGACCGCGAGCGCGCTGTCGGCCCGCACGCGGTGCGTCGCGCCCCGCTCGAGCTCCACGCGGATCGACGTCGTCTTGAACGGTTCGTAGGTGAACGCCAGGTCGCCGGCGCGAAACACGTCGTTGGTGCCCTTGACGTAGGTCTTGTTGCGCCGGTTCACGAGGTTCATCCGCATGAAAAGATTGTTCGTCACCTTGCGGTTCACATCGAGCTGCACGCGATAGGCCTCGTAGGAACCGTAGCTGGCGAAGAGCTCGGCCATGTTCCGCGACCGCGCGCGCTTCGTGTAGATCGTCGCCTGCCCGCCGGGATTCGAGTCGCCGAACATCATCGAGTTCGAGCCTTTGTTGAAATCGAAGCGCTCGACATTGTACGCGTCGGACGGGACGAACCAGGTGAAGAAATTGCGCGAGCTGCCGCCGCCGGCCAGGCCGCGGTAGGTAATGCGATCGTCGTTGCGCGACTCGAGCCGCGGCGTGACGTTCACGCCGGACACGAACTGCGCTGCGTCTTCCATGTTGAACGCCCCGAGGTCGCGCATGAATTCAGCGGTGATGACATCGACCGTGACCGGGAGCTTGGCCAGCTCCTGATTCGTCCGGCTGCCGATCAGCGTCGTCGTCGCCAGCCAAGATTTGTCGTCAGTGTCGGAGACCGTGAAGGGAGAAAGCGCAATGACCTCTTCGGACACGCGCGCGTTGGCTGGCTGGGCGCCCTGCGAGCGAGCGCCGACGGCGACGATAACGGCAGACGCCAAGAAAATACGAAGGAGACTCATAGTAGGTGTGGTTTGGGAATCAGGCGGGCGAGCGCGCGGCTGGGCGCTCGCGAAGGACGCACAAGATGGAAAAGCGCACGCGTTTGTCACGCCCTACCTATGCTTTCCCCAGACCGGTCGCGCGCTGCGTGGCCCGACCCTCTAAAAACACGGGTGACGTCGCCGCGTTTTCCGTGCGACCTTGAAGCCCACTCACCCCAACCATGATCTCCCCGCGCACCCTCCTCGCCCTGCTGTTCTCCCTCGCACCCTCCGCGCTCATCGCCGCCCAAGCCTATCCTCCCTCCTTCACCGACGCCCGCGCCGAGGTCTACAAAACCATCGGCGATACCAAGCTCTCGCTCTACATTTTTGAACCGCCCGCGGCCGTCGCCAAAACGAACCGCCCTGCCATCGTGTTCTTTTTCGGCGGCGGCTGGACCAACGGTTCACCCACGCAGTTTGAACAACACTGCCGCGCCCTCGCCGCGCGCGGGATGGTCGCCATCACCGCCGACTACCGCGTCGCCTCTCGTCACCAAATAAAACCTACAGACTGCGTCGCTGACGCCAAGTCCGCCGCTCGCTGGGTCCGCGCCAACGCCGTCCGCCTCGGCATCGATCCGCAACGCATCGCTGCGGGTGGTGGCTCGGCCGGCGGCCACCTCGCCGCTGCGATCGCCACCGTCCCCGGTTTCGAAAGCCCCGGTGAGGACACGAAGATCAGCCCGCTCCCCAACGCCCTCGTGCTCTTCAATCCTGCCCTCGTCCTTGCCCCGCTCCCCGGCCTGGAACTCGCCAACGTGGGCGACCGCGTCCCCGCCGAACGCATGGGCACCGATCCCAAAAACATCTCGCCCGCGCACCACGTGAAAAAAGGTGCGCCGCCCACCATCATCTTCCACGGCAAAGCCGACACGACCGTCCCGTACGCGACCGCCGCAGCGTTTACGACCGTGATGAAAGCCGCCGGCAACCGCTGCGAGCTCGTCGGCGCCGAGGGCGAGAAACACGGCTACTTCAACTATGGCCGCGGGGACAACGCCGCCTACCGCGCCACCCTCGCCGCCACCGACGCCTTTTTCGTTTCCCTCGGCTGGCTCAAACCAACCGCGAAATAATCCGCCCGCGTGCGCACACGTTTCCGTCACACCACCTTCATGCACGCCTTCCGCCCCTTTCTCCCCCTCTCTCTTTCCCTCCTTCTCTCCCTCTCCATCTTCCTCCCCCTCTCCGTCACCACCGCCACCGCCGCGTCAGCCCCGTCCCGCCCCAATCTCCTCATCATCCAAACGGACGAGCACAATTTTCGCACGCTCGGTTGCTACCGCGCCCTGCTCCCCGCCGACCAAGCCTTCATTTGGGGCGAGGGCATCAAAGTCGATACGCCCCACCTCGATTGGATCGCCGCTCACGGGGCCATCGCCGACCGCTTCTATGCCACCTCGCCCGTCTGCACGCCGTCGCGCGCCGCACTCCTCACCGGCCGTTACCCGCAAAACACCGGCGCGATCCAAAACGATCTCCCGCTGCGCGACGACCTGATCACTTACGCCGAGGTCCTCCGCCGCGTGGGCTACGCGACCGGCTACGCGGGCAAGTGGCACCTCGACGGCGACGCGCGCCCCGGTTTCGCCCCCGCGCGCAAATTCGGCTGGGAGGAAAACCGCTACATGTTCAACCGCGGCCACTACAAAAAACTGATCGAAGATGAAAAAGGTCCGCGCGTCGGCGCCGTGAACGCCGCCGGCGTCCCCACCTACGCGCTCGACGGTGCCGACGCCAAAACCTTCACCACCGATTTCCTC